>JAGRGH010000047.1 GCA_020445605.1 Chromatiales bacterium | reverse complement strand
GATTATGAGTCGGACGCTCTAACCAACTGAGCTACGGGCCCGTGACGCGCCACGCGTGCTGAGCCAACGCGCGTGGACCAGAAACGGAAACGCCGCCCGAAGGCGGCGTTGGCGGGTTGCCTATTCGCTTTCGAGGAAGCTGCGCAGTTTTTCCGATCGCGTCGGATGACGCAGTTTGCGCAGTGCCTTTGCTTCGATCTGCCGGATGCGTTCGCGGGTCACATCGAACTGCTTCCCGACCTCTTCCAGCGTGTGATCGGTATTCATGTCGATGCCGAAGCGCATGCGAAGCACCTTGGCTTCGCGCGAGGTCAGCCCCGCGAGCACCTGCTGGGTCGCTTCGCGCAGGCCTTCGGTGGTTGCCGCATCGGCGGGCAGCAGCGCGGCGAGATCCTCAATGAAGTCGCCGAGATGCGAATCCTCGTCGTCGCCGATCGGCGTTTCCATGGAGATCGGCTCCTTGGCGATCTTCAGCACCTTGCGAATCTTGTCCTCGGGCATGTCCATGTGTACGGACAGCTCTTCGGGCGTCGCTTCGCGGCCCATCTTCTGCAGCAACTGACGCGAGATGCGATTCAGCTTGTTGATGGTCTCGATCATGTGCACCGGGATGCGGATCGTGCGTGCCTGATCCGCAATCGAGCGCGTGATCGCCTGACGAATCCACCAGGTCGCGTAGGTCGAGAACTTGTAACCGCGGCGATATTCGAATTTGTCGACGGCCTTCATCAGGCCGATGTTGCCCTCCTGGATCAGGTCCAGGAACTGCAGGCCGCGGTTGGTGTACTTCTTCGCGATGGAAATGACCAGACGCAGGTTCGCCTCGATCATTTCCTTCTTCGCGCGCCGTGCCTTGGCCTCGCCGATGGACATCAGGCGGCTGATTTCGCGAATGTCGCCGATGGTCAGTGACGTGACCGACTCGATCTGGCGCAGGCGATTCTGGGCGCGCTCGATCTCCTCGGCGTTCGTGCGCACGCCGGAGCTGAAGCCCTTCTTCGCCTTGATCAGGCGGTCGACCCACTCCGCGTTGGTCTCGTTGCCCTTGAACGCGCGCAGGAAATCCTTTCGCGCCATGCCACATTCTTCCACGCAGACAGAGCGGATCGCGTCTTCCTGCTGACGGATGCGGTCGGTCGTGTCGCGGATAGAGAACACCAGGTCGTTGAAGAACGGCTGGACGAGCTTCACCTGGATGAAGACATCCGCCATGTCCTTGAGCGCCTTGCGGGTACGCTGCTCGACGGTGCCGTAGCGCTTGAGGTTCCTCAGGGCGCGTTTGTGGATCGTCGCCAGTTCGTCGACGAGCGCGCCGACCTGCACCGGATCCGGCCCGGTATCGGCCTGGCTGGAATCATCGTCGTCATCGTCATCGTCGTCATCGTCATCCGAATCGGAGCTCGATTCGGCGGCCTTGTTGTTGTGCGTCGGGATGACGGGGTCGGTCTCGTTCGGATCGATGATGCCGACGACGAGGTCCGTCATGCGCGCCTCGCCGGCCGCCACGCGCGACCACGCCTCGAGGAAGGTCTCGATGGCGGGCGGGTACTGGCCGAGTGCGGCGTGCATCTGCATCAGGCCCTGCTCGATGCGCTTGGCGATGTCGAGTTCGCCTTCGCGGGTCAGCAGTTCCACGGTACCCATCTCGCGCATGTACATGCGCACCGGGTCCGTGGTGCGCCCAAACTCGCTGTCCACGACGGCGAGTGCGGCGGCGGCGGCCTCGGCGGCGTCGTCGTCGGTCGAGATGTCGTCGCCCATCTGCAACGAATCGGCATCCGGCACTTCCTCGTGCACGGTGATGCCCATGTCGTTGATCATGCTGACGATGTCTTCGATCTGCTCGGGGTCGACGATGCCGTCCGGCAGGTGATCGTTGACCTCGGCGTAGGTCAGGAAGCCCTGTTCCTTGCCCTTTGCGATCAGGGCCTTGATCTGGGAGCGCTGGCTGTCGGTGTTAGACATGAAACGGTTACGTTCGCTGAGCACGTGGGAAAACTCCTCATTATACGTTCACCAGCGGGCCCGGAGCGAGTTCGCAGGCTCGGGAAACGCCGACCTAGCCAGCGTTTACTGGGGCACAGGGAAGTGCCGCCATTTTCGACGGCCGTAAGCCGTTGAAAATGAACGAAAACGAAAAATCGCACTTTTTCGTTTTCGCTGCCCTGGCGATCCGGGATGGATTGATCAGGGCTTTCCCGAGGGTTTTCGCAAATCTCGCCGGTTGGCTGGAAGTCCGGACCGCCGCGACGGCGCCATCGATCCGTGGCGGCCCGGCCGCCTGCCGCAGCCGGGAGGCTGTCGGCGTGGGCGGTCAGGCCTGGTTATCCGTCACCGGGCGGCCGACGCGCGGCCAGTCCGGCACGGATGGCCCGCTCACGCGCCTGCCGTTCGCACTGCGCTGTGATGCCGGCCAGGGCGCCATCGAACTCGGCCTTCGCACCGTCGGTCACCTCGGGCCGGCGCCCGGCCAGATCCGCGAGGCGTGCCCCGATGGGGCGGTCACGAAAGCGCTCGATCAGCGCGCCTACGCTAAGCGTAGGTTGCCTGCGAAGTATTTCAAGGAGTTCCGCCAGCACCTCGATGCCGGGCAGGTCACATTCTCGCCAGGAGTCCGGCGGGTCAAACCCGTCAGCGAACGCCGGCTCGTGCAGCAACCACTCGATCGCCTGACGCACCAGGGTGCGCCGGCCGCCCGGGCCCTCGCTCGCGCGCGGCCGCGGTCTTGGCCGCTCCGCCGCGCCGGGACTGGTCCGCGCCGTGACCCCGGTGCGCTGCGCGAGTTCCGCGCGCATCAGGTCCGCCAGCGGACCAGCGGGCAGGCGGTCGATCCGCGCGCCGGCCTGGGTTGCGAGCCAGGCACGGGCCTCGATGGTGCCGGTGCCGGCGGCTTCTGCGGCCTCGGTCTCGAGGTGGTCAAACACGAAGCCGGACAGCGGTGCGGCCGCATCGAGCCGGGCGCGGAACGCGTCGACGCCTTCGGCGCGCACCAGGCTGTCCGGATCGTGCTCGGGTGGCAGCAGCAGCACGCGCAGGGTGCGGCCGTCCGCCATCAGGGGCAGGGCCGTTTCCACGGCGCGCCAGGCGGCGCGCCGCCCTGCGACATCGCCGTCGAAGCAAAGCACCAGATGCGGGGTGATCTGCCAGGCGCGGGTGAAATGTTCGCTGGTGGCGGCCGTGCCGAGCGTGGCGACGGACTCGCCGATGCCGGCCTGGGCCAGCGCGATGACGTCCATGTAGCCCTCGACGAACACCAGTCGTTCTAGCGAACGCACGCGCGTGCGGGCCTCATGCAGCCCGTAGAGTTCGCGGCCCTTGTGGAACACAGGAGTCTCGGGCGAGTTCAGGTATTTCGGTTCGCCCTGGTCGATCACCCGCCCACCAAAGCCGATCACGCGGCCGCGCGGATCGCGGATCGGAAAGATCAGCCGGTCGCGAAAGCGGTCGTAGCGTCGGCCGGTTTCGGCGCCGGACAGCAGTCCCGCCGCAGCCAGGGTTTCGGGCTGAAACCGCTCGCCCGCGTGGCCGGCGGTCAGTGCATCGAGCAATCCCGACCAGCCTTCCGGCGCATAGCCGAGGCCGAAGGTGGCGGCGATCTCGCCCGTGACCCCGCGGCGCTTGAGGTAACCCACGGCGCGTTCGCGCGTCGGGTGGCGCCGCAATTGCTCGGTAAACCAGCGACCCGCAGCCTCCAGTGCGGCATAGATGGGTGCGCGCTCGCTGGCGTCCGGGCCCTGCCCGGCCTCGCGCGGCACCTCCATGCCAACGCGTGCCGCGAGTTCCTCGATGGCCTCGACGAAGCCGAGGTGCTCGAGCTGCATCAGAAAACCCACTGCGCTGCCATGCGCGCCGCAGCCGAAGCAGTGATAGAACTGCTTGGTCTGGCTGACCGTGAACGACGGGGTCTTTTCATCGTGGAACGGGCAGCAGGCCACGTATTCATTGCCGCGCTTTTTCAGCGGTACGCGGGTTTCCACGACGTCGACGATGTCGACGCGTGCCAGCAGATCGTCGATGAAGGGTTGGGGGATGCGCCCGGCCATGGCGCAAAGCCTAGCAGGCCTGTTGGAGGCTTAGCAGGCTGTTGAAACTCTCATTTCAACCACCTGATAACGCGAGACAGGGACGTCTCGCCCGAAAATCGAACACACAAGTGTTTGATTTTCGTGAGCCACCGAAAACCACGCTTTTCGGTTGCGACGTTGAAAAGGCCAGGGATGGGCCTTTTCAACAACCTGTTAGGGAAGCCGGCGTCGAGCCGTGCGCAAGCGCTGCCCTGGAGGTTTCAACTGGCGGTCAGGCGGGCCTTGACCATACGGCTGACGGCCGACATGTCGGCACGTCCGGCCATCTGCGGCTTGAGTTCGGCCATGACCTTGCCCATGTCGGCGATTGCCGCGGCGCCGGTCGCGACCAGTGCGGCATCGATCATGCGGGTGATTTCGTCTTCGCCGAGCGCCTTGGGCATGTAACCGGCAATGGCGTCGAGCTCGGCCTGTTCGGTCGCGACCAGGTCATCGCGGCCGGCCTTGGCAAACTGCTCGATCGACTCCCGGCGCTGTTTGGCCATCTTGTCGAGCACGGCCAGAACGGCCGCGTCGTCCAGCTTCGTGCGCGTGTCGACCTCGCGCTGCTTGATCTCGGCCGTGATGAGCCGCAGCGCTGAAACCAGACCCTTGTTGCCGGCCTTGAGCGCGGCGGTCAGGTCGGAGCGGATGCGTTCGGCGAGCACGGGCGTGCCGGCCGGGGCAGGATCAGTACTGGCGCTGGAAGCGGGCCTGCTCGCGGAACAGGCGCTTGAAGTTGCGCTTGACCGCGGCGGCGAACTTGCGCTTGCGCTCTTCGGCAGGCTTCTCGTAGGCCTCGCGCCGGCGGACCTCGTTCAGCGTGCCGGCCTTTTCGACCGCGCGCTTGAAACGCCGCATGGCAACATCGAAGCTCTCGTTCTCGCGTACCCGGACTGCAGGCATATACTGATTCGCTAGTTGGTATTTCGGTGACACAAAAAACGGGTGCGCCGGACTCACCGAAGCCCACGTACCCGGGTGAACGTACCAATATAACCCAGTATCCTGCCAAATCAAAGCACTATGCGGGTCCTTGGTATCGAAACCTCCTGCGACGAAACCGGTGTGGCCGTCTGGGACGAGGCGCGCGGGCTCGTCGCCGAACGGCTGTACAGCCAGGTTGCGCGGCACGCCGAGTACGGTGGCGTCGTGCCCGAACTCGCCTCTCGCGACCACATCCGCAAGCTCGCGCCGCTGGTGCGCGAGGTCCTGGCCGAGGCCGGGATCGACCGCGCGGACGCCGTCGCCTACACGGCCGGGCCGGGGCTTGCCGGGGCGCTGCTGGTCGGTGCGGCGTTTGGCCGCGCGCTGGCCATGGGCTGGGGCGTGCCGGCGGTGGCGGTCCACCATATGGAGGGCCATCTGCTCGCGCCGCTGATGGGGGCCGATGCCGTGCACTATCCGTTCGTGGCCCTGCTGGTCTCCGGGGGGCATACACAACTGATCGATGTTGCCGCGCACGGAAACTACCGTCTGCTCGGCGAAACCATCGACGATGCCGCGGGCGAGGCCTTCGACAAGACCGCGAAGCTGCTCGGGCTCGGCTATCCCGGCGGACCGGCGCTGGCGCGGCTTGCGGAACAGGGCCGGACTGGCGTGTACGAATTCTCCCGTCCGATGCTGGATCGGCCGGGACTCGATTTCAGCTTTTCCGGACTCAAGACCCAGGTGCGGCTCGCAATCGAACGCACCGAGGAGGCCGGCGCGCTGGATGACCAGGCGCGTGCGGACATCGCGCGCGGGTTCGAGGCGGCGGTCGTGGACACGCTGGTCGAAAAATGCCGGCGCGCGCTCGATGCGGCCGGGCGCGACACCCTGATCGTGTCGGGCGGCGTCGGTGCGAACCGGCACCTGCGCGCGGAATTGACGCGGATTCTCGGTCAGGCGGGTCGGCGGGTGGCGTTTCCGCCGCCCGAATACTGCACGGACAACGGCGCGATGATCGCCCATGCCGGCGCACTTCGTCTCGCCGCCGGCGCGGGCGAGCCGCTGGCGTTCGAGGTGCGGGCGCGCTGGCCGATGGACGAACTGAATGCCAGCGACTGAACGTCTGGGTTGCTCAGGGGCGGTCGAAACGGTCTTCGCGACCGCCGAGCAGGTTGCGGATGTTCGACCGGTGTCGCCAATAGAGCACCGTGGTCAGCAGTACCGCGCCGGCCGCCGCGTACGGATCGCGCCAAGCCAGCCAGACGTACAACGGCGCCAGTCCCATGGCGACCAGCGCCGACAGCGAGGAAATGCGGAACACTGCGGCCATTGCGAGCCAGGTCGCGATGGTGGCGAGCCCCACGCGCCAGTCCAGTCCGAGCAGCACGCCGAGCCCAGTCGCGACGCCCTTGCCGCCCTTGAACCCGAAAAACACCGGGTACAGGTGGCCGAAAAAGGCCGCGAGCGCCACGAGCATCAACTCGCCGGGGTCCAGCCCGAAGAGGCTGGCCACGACCACCGGCACGAGACCTTTCAGGAAATCGCCGACCAGGGTCAGCGCGGCGGCCTTCTTGCCGCCATGGCGCAGGACGTTGGTCGCCCCCGGGTTGCCAGAGCCAACGGTGCGTGGGTCCGGCAGGCCGAGCATGCGGCTGACGATCACTGCGCTGGAAACGGAACCGGCGAGATAGGCGGCAACTACGAGGATCGCGGTCGTGAGCATCGTGGCATTCCACTGAGTGGCCGGTGCTGCGTCAAGAGGTGCGCGTGGACCTGATCTTTCTGCGCGGGCTCGCGGCCGAGGTGCGGGTCGGGGTGCCCGATTGGGAACGCGCGCGTCCCCAGACCCTGAACTTCAGTATCGAACTCGCGATCGACGCGGCCGTGGCCGCGGTCGACGACGACCTCGCCGCGACGATCGACTACGCGGCGGTCGCCGCGCACCTGCGCGCCTTTCTTGCCCAAGGTGAGTACCGCCTGCTGGAAACCCTCGCCGAGCGGCTGGCCGCCGAACTACAGCGCGAATTCGGCGCCCCTGGCATCGTCATCGAGGTCGACAAGGGTGCGATCGTCGACGGCGTGCAAGCGGCCGGTGTTAGGATTGCGCGCGGTTGTCTCACCTGAAGATCCGCGATGCCGCGCGCCTATATCAGCATCGGCAGCAACATCGAGCCGGAACGCCACATCGACGCCGCCCTGCGCGCCCTGCGCCAGGAGTTCGATGTGCGGTCGGTGTCGCCCGTCTACCGCAGCAAGGCTGAGGGTTTCGACGGCGAGGATTTCCTGAACGTCGCAGTCGCGATCGACTCGGCGCTCAAGCCCGCCCCGATCGTCGAAATCCTCACGCGCATCGAAGACGACAACGGCCGCACGCGCGGCGGCGCGCGGTTTGCGGCGCGCACGCTCGACCTCGATCTGCTGACCTACGGTGACGAGGTCATCGACATCGGCAATCTGCACCTGCCGCGCCCGGAAATCCTGCGTTACGCATTCGTGCTCAAGCCGCTCGCCGACATTGCCGGCACGGACCGGCATCCGGTCGTCGGCGAGCGCTACGCGGATCTCTGGGAGGGTTTCGACGATGTGGGGCAGGTGCTCTGGCCGGTGGATGTCGCCGCCAGCCAGTAGCCGACCCGTCCGGTCAGCGGCCCATGAACGGCATCATCCGCATCGGATTCATTCCGCCGCCGCGCTGCGGCGACGCATTGCCCTGACCCGTCCCGGCGCCCTGCGGGCTGGACCGGACCTGGCGCAGCGCGCCGATATAGCGGCAGATGAACGCCACGTCGTCCTCGCCACGCGAATCCACCACGATCTGCGCGTTGAAGTCGCAGGCCACCGGCATTTCGTTGCCGCGCACGACGATGATGTCGCCGGCCTGGCAATGCAGGGGCTTGCCGTCCAGCGACACGCAAAGCGCGCCCTCGCTTGCATACGCGCCGAAAGACAGCAGGCCGGCGCCGAGAAAGGTAAGGCTGCGTTTCATTGGGGTTCTCCGGTAGTGGGAATGTATGAAGGCCCGTTGCCCGCACCAAGGCTAGCGCGGCGCGCGTGCAGTTCAAGCCTGCATCGCCATCGTCGGGCCGCCGCATGAGTCGCGCATTGACCGAGCGCATTCAAAACGCGATTGCCGACACCGGCGGCGCGTTGCGCTTCGATGCCTTCATGCAACTGGCGCTGTACGAACCGGGCCTCGGCTACTACGCGGGCGGTGCACGCAAGTTCGGCGCGCAGGGTGATTTCGTCACCGCGCCCGAACTCGGCGGGCTGTTTGCCGCGACGCTGGCGCGAAGCCTGGCCGCAGTCCTCGAGGCGAGCGGCGGAGAAGAGATCGTGGAACTCGGTGCGGGCTCCGGCGCATTCGCCGCGGATTGCCTCGTTGCGCTGGACGCGATCGGCGCGCCTTGTGCGCGCTATTGGATCGTCGAGCCGAGCGCGGAACTGCGCGTGCGCCAGCAGGCACTGGTTGCGCAGCGTTGCGGCGAGCTGGCGGAACGCGTCGAGTGGGTCGCCGTGCCGCCTCGCGTGCGCGGCGTGATCTTCGCGAACGAGGTCGCCGATGCGCTGCCGGTGCGGCGGGCCGGGCGCAGGGACGGCGTACTCGTCGAATGGGGTGTGGTCGCAGCGGGCGCCGGCTTTGCATGGCATGCGCTGGCGCCGGATGCGCCCCTTGCTGCCGCGCTCGACGAACTCGCGTCCTGGACCGCGGACTGGCCGGACGGCTATATGACCGAGATCCCGCTGTGGCTCGGGCCATGGCTTGCGACCCTTTCCGATGCGCTGGAGGCCGGTGCGATCCTGCTGGTCGACTACGGCACCGATCGTGCCGACTACTACCGTGCGGAGCGCGGCCGCGGCACCCTGCGCTGCCAGCGCCGGCATCGCGTGCACGACGATCCGTTCGTCGAGATGGGTGACACCGACATCACCGCCGATGTCGAATTCACGACCCTTGCGAACGCGGGTCTCGCGCACGGACTCGACCTGGCCGGCTATACGACACAGGCGAATTTTCTGCTCGCGAGCGGACTCGATCAGGTCTGCATGCAGGCGATGTCGGCGGCGAACGGCGATACGGCTCGACTCAAGCTGGCACAGGAAATGAAGACACTGACACTGCCGGGCGAGATGGGCGAACGCTTCAAGGCCATGGCGTTCACGCGCGGGATCGAACCGCGGCTCGCCGGCTTCGGCCGGCGCGATCTGCGCGATCGACTCGGTACGGTGGTCGCGCCGCGATGATCAGCAACATCCAGTGGCTGCGCTGGTGGGCCGCCGCGCTGGTCGCGATCTATCACCTGCGGGCGCTGGCGCCCGCGTCCACGGCACAGTGGCTTGCGCCGCTCGATGCCATCGGCTTCGGCGGCGTCGACGTGTTCTTCGTGATCTCCGGCTACATCATGTGGCGCACCACACAGGACATCGGTGCCGGTGGCGCGGCGGCATGGCAGTTCGTACGCCGGCGCTTCACGCGCATCTACTCGGGCTACTGGCCGTTCGCGATCATCGCGCTGATTGCGGTGTTTTCGCTTGACGTGCCGCGCGCGAACGACATCCGTATTTTTGACAGCTTCACGCTCTGGCCACACGGGCTGCACGAACGGGTCATCGAGGTGTCCTGGACCCTGACCTACGAGCTGTATTTCTACTGCATGTTCGCGCTCCTGCTGCTGGCCGGGGTCGGTCTGCGGCGGCGTCTGGTGATCGGGCTGATTGCGGTACTGCTCGCGCTAAACCTCGTCGGCCACTATGCTTTCGGTCTGTATGTCGGCGACAACCTCTACAAGCTGCCGCGACTCCTGAACATGGTGATTTCGCCGTACGTTCTCGAATTTCTGGCCGGCTGCGCGTTCGCGATGACGCGCGTCCCGGCGCGCCCGCTCATTGCCGGCGGCGTGGCGCTGGCCCTCGGTGTAGCGGGGTTGGTGTTCGCCGGACAGGTCAACCTTGCCGCGTTCGACGGCAAGATCGCGCAGGGTTTCTTCGTCGTCGAGCGGGTCGCGGTGTTCGGTTTCGCGTCGCTCCTGTTGCTGGCCGGCGGCGTGTGGCTGGAGCGCGCGGGTGTCGCGCCGTGGCCGCGCGCGGCACTGCTGCTCGGCGGGGCCTCCTATGCGCTGTACCTTGCGCACTATGTGGTCCTGCAACTCGTGGTCTGGTCCGCCTACGCGCGCTGGCAGGCGCTGGTCGAGTCCGGTGTCGCCTGGTTCTGGCTGCTGCTCCTCGCCGTCGCGGCGTACAGCGTCGCGCATTACCGCTTCGTCGAGCGGCCGCTGTATCGCGCCGGTCGGCGGCTGGTGGGGGTGCGGTGAGCGACGCCGAAGTACTGGCCGGTCTGCTTGCGCGCTGTGCGCTGGGCGACCGCGCGGCGTTCGCGGAGCTCTATCAGCGCACCTCCGCGCATCTGTTCGGGCTGGTCGTTCGTATATTGCGACGTAACGACACCGCCGAAGAGGTTTTGCAGGACGTGTATATCCGGGTCTGGACGCACGCAGCCGACTACCGCGCCGATCGCGCCCAGGCATCGACCTGGCTGGCGACGATCGCGCGCAACCGTGCGCTCGACGAGGTGCGTCGCCGTGGTCGCGAGGCGCCACTGCCCGACGATGTCATCGATACGCTCGATGACGCCGGCCCCGGACCCGCGCAGCAGGCCGAGTCGCAATCGACGGCGCGTGCGCTGGATGACTGTCTGGACCAGCTGCCGCCCGGCCAGCGCCACAGCCTCGTGCTGGCCTACTGCGAGGGCTATACGCACAGCGAACTCAGCGAGCGGCTCGCGCAACCACTCGGTACGGTCAAGTCGTGGATCCGACGCGGTCTGGACTGGCTGCGGGAGTGTCTCGGCGAATGAACCTCAACCGCCCCGGGATCGCCGATCGCCTTGCCGGCGAATACGTGCTCGGCACGCTCGCCGGCGCGGCGCGGCGGCGTTTCGAGCGCGTCGCCGCGGCCGATCCAACGCTTTCGCGGCGGGTGCGCTACTGGGAACAGCGCCTCGCGCCGCTCGCGAGCGAGGTCGAACCGGTGGTGCCGCCGCCCGCGGTCTGGTCCGCCATCGAGCGGCGTCTGGGCTGGACCCGTTCCGAACCGGCGGGTGCCGGGCTCGGCTGGTGGCGGTTTGGCGCGCTGTTTGCGTCGTTCGCGGCGCTTGCGCTGGCGGTGTTCGTGCTGCTGCGTGCGCCGGTCATCGAGCCCCCCGCGGCGCCGCCGGCCTGGGTCGCGGTCGTGCAGGACGAGGGCGCGAAGCCGCTGTGGCTGGTCGAGGCCAGCGAACAGGGCAGCCGTGTGCGCATCCGCGCGCTCGGCGATGCGGCGCCACCGGCCGGACGCGCCTACGAGCTGTGGCTGCTGCCCGATTCCGGCGGGCCGATCTCGCTCGGTCTGTTGCCGGCGCAGGGCATGACGCTGGCCGACGGTTCCGGTTTCGGCCGCTGGGCGACGGCCTCGGGGATCGCCGTCAGCGTGGAGCCGCCCGGCGGCTCGCCGACCGGTGCACCGACCGGTCCGGTCGTATTCCAGGCCAGGCTGACCCGCGCGTCCTGAGCGGGTCCGCTGGAACCGACCCGTGAACGACGATCACTGGTGTGACTATCGGGCCTTCAAGCACAGCCAGCCGGCGACCGCCGCGTATTACGACCTCGTCAGGGCCGCGTTCGTCAGCGGGCTCGAGCGACAGCATCCGAGCCGGCCCGTTCCGAACGCGATCGACCTCGGTTGCGGCGGCGGGGAACTGACCCGCGAGCTTCGACCGTTTGCCGAGCGGATCCGGGGCGTGGATTCATCGCCGGGACTGATCCGGCAGGCGCGCGAGCAGGCGGACCAGCAGCTTTCGTTTGTCGAGTCGGACGTGCTGGCGCCGGGCCTTTTCGGGCAACTGTCGGCCGTGCCGTTCGATCTCGTTACCGCCGCCTGGCTGCACAATCATCTGCTCGACGAGGAAGCCCAGCACCGCCTCGCGGCGGTGGTGAACCGGCTGATCGGACCGGGCGGGCGGTTCGTGTTCCTGATCCCCGGCGATGCGTTCTGCACCGAACGCACGCGCGAATTCATCGCCGGGCTGGGCTGGCGTCAGAGCTGGCTGTCGCACGAGGCGAACTGTTCGCGCGGGGTGTATTCGTTCGCAGGATCGCAATGGGCCGAGATGGCCGTGTGGCAGCCGCTGTGGCTCGCCAGTCTTTATCGCGAGGGCTTCGAGCTCGAGTTCCTGGACATCAAAAGCCTCGCGCTCGCGCATGGTGGTCTTGGTGATCACCTGATCGAGCCGCCGTTCGAGGTGCTCTGCGGGCGGCGCAGCGGTGCATGAACGCAGTGCGATCCGGCTGACGGTTCGGGGCGATGTTCGCGAAGATCCTCAGCGTCGTCTTTCCGATCTTTGCCCTGGTCATGCTGGGCTATCTGTATGGGCGGCGGCACCGGCCGGACATGGCCGCGGCGAACCGCCTGAATCTCGAGATGTTCACCCCCGCGCTGATCTTCTCGGTGCTCGCCGGCAAGGACTTCCAGCTCGCCGAATACGGATCGCTGGCGCTCGGTGCGCTCGTGATCGTGCTCGGCTCCGGGCTCATTGGCTGGCCAGTCGCGCGCTATGCCGGCTGGCAGCTGAAGACCTTTCTGCCGCCGCTGATGTTCACGAACTCCGGCAACATGGGCCTGCCGCTGGCGCTGTTCGCGTTCGGCGAGGCGGCGTTGCCGGCCGCGGTCGTGATGTTTCTGGTCGAGAACGTCCTGCACTTCACCGTTGGCAACGCCATGCTCGAGGGCCGCGTGCATCCCGGCGTGCTGCTGCGCATGCCGATGCTGGTCGCCACGTTGCTCGGCCTGATCGTCGCGCTGACGGATTTTCAGGTCTGGCCGCCGCTGGCCTCGGCCATTGATCTGCTCGGTCAGGTCGCGATTCCCTTGATGCTGGTCGCCCTCGGCGTACGCATGACCGGGGTGGATTTTTCGGAATGGCGCATGGGCCTCACGGGCGCATTGCTGTGCCCGCTTGCGGGGCTGGCCATCGCGCTGCCGTATGCTTGGATCGCCGGGCTGAACGGCCAGGCGTTCGATCAGCTGCTGCTGTTCGCGGCCCTGCCACCGGCGGTGTTGAATTTTCTGATCGCCGAGCGTTTCAATCAGGAGCCACGCCGGGTCGCCGCCGTGGTGCTGATGGGCAATGCCGCGAGCCTGATGGTCATTCCGCTGCTGTTGTCGGTACTGTATCGGGCGTAATGGGGTGACCATTCGGGCAACAGCGGGTCGCCTGACCCGAGGAATGGCCCGGTAGTCGCTACGGAAAGGGGTGTCTGGATGAATTCGGGTCTTCAGGAAAAGTTCGTCTGGCTGCACCAGTCGCTGGCCGAGGTGACGCACGCCGACGATTTCTTCAGCCTCGAGCATGGGCAGCGGCTGAACCTGCTCATGCGCCTGTGCAGTGAACGCCTGCCGGTCGCGCGCGCGAGCACCTGGCGATTGGATGCGGCGGGCGAGGCGCTGATGCGCGACTCGCTGTACCAGGCCGAAGTCGGGGTGATCGATCCGCACACCCGGCTGCTGGCGGCGGATTTCCCGCGCTACTTCGCGGCCCTGCGGGGCGAGTGTCTCGTGAACGCCGAGGACGCCCGAGCCGATGCGCGCACCTCGGAGTTCGTCGAAAGCTATCTCGAACCACTGCATATCGGCGCGATGCTCGATACGCCCATCTTCGTGGGCGGTGCGCTGCGCGGTGTCGTCTGTCTCGAGCATCTGGGCGGTCCGCGTCAATGGGATATCGCCGAGATGTCGTTTGCCGCGGCGGTGGCCGCGACGGTCAGCCTGAGCCTTGCGCACGAATCGTGGAAGGCCGCGCGCAGGCGTGCCGATTTCCTGGCACTGCACGACGATCTGACCGGCCTGCCGAACCGGCATGTCCTGGAACAGCGGCTCGATGCGCTGGCCGGCGAGCCCGCGGGTGCGCCGGAGCACGCGCTGCTGTGGGTCGATCTCGACCGGTTCAAGGACGTCAACGACGGTCACGGTCACGCGGTTGGCGACGAGGTCCTGCGCCAGGTGGGCAGGCGCCTGCAGGGCTGTTGTGTCGGCGACCGGATCGAGGTGTTTCGGCTGAACGGTGATGAGTTCGCCATGCTGGTCGAAGCGGTGGATGATCCGGAGCATCTCGGCACCGTGCTGGCGCGCGTCATGGGCAGTGTTCAGCGCGGCGTGAACGTCGCGAACCTGAACCTCGATCTCAGTGCCTCGATGGGCGTGGCACTGTTTCCGAAGGACAGCGACAAACCGCACGAACTGCTCCGTTTTGCTGAGATGGCCATGTATCGCGCCAAGCGCAACGGCCCGAGCCAGCTCGAATTCTTCGTCGAGGACTGGGCCAGGCAGCTGCTGGCGCGGTTTCATCTCGAGCAGGAACTGCGCGCGGCGCTGCGGCGGCAGGAGTTCGTGCTGTTCTATCAGCCGATCGTGCGGGCCGACACCTGGAAGCCGGTCGAGGTCGAGGCGCTGGTGCGCTGGCGGCGGCCGGGTCATGGCCTGCAGCTGCCGGATACGTTTCTGCCCATCCTGCGCTCGATGGGCCGGCTGGCGGAACTCGGCAGCTGGGTCCTGCGTCAGGCGGTCGCCGACCTGAACGACCTGCTCGATGCCGGTTACGAACTGCAGAAGGTGTCGGTGAATGTCGCGGCCGAACAGCTGGCGGCGCCGGAACTCGTCGACGAGGTTCGCGCGCAGATGCGCAACCATGACTCGGCCCGCTGTGTCCTCGAGATGGAAATCACCGAGGAACTCATCGGCGCCGAGCACCAGATGCTCGAGTCGAAACTGCGCAGTCTTGGCGAACTCGGGGTCGGGCTCGCCATCGACGATTTCGGCACGGGCTATTCGTCGCTGTCGCGGCTCAAGCACATGCCGGTCAGCAAGCTGAAGATCGATCGCTCGTTCGTGGCCGGTCTGCCCGACAGTGCGGAGGACCGCTCGCTGTGCCGCTCCATCATCGGGCTGGGCAAGGGCCTGGGCCTGAGCCTCGTCGCCGAGGGGGTGGAGAACGTCCGGCAGGCGCAGTGGCTGGAGGCCAACGGTTGTGATCTGCTGCAGGGCTTCGTGACGGCGCCGCCGATGGAGCGGGCCGCGCTCGAACGCTTCCTCTCGCAGCCCGTATCCAAGGCCATGTGACGGTGTTCACACCGTCGAAATTTTTCTGCTTTCCGGCCGAATCCATGCATCCATAGCGGCGGCTCCCGCGTACATGGGTCAAGCGTCGCGTTCAGGCGGCGTGCTGACACCATCACAGGAAAGGAGCCGAACATGACCGTTTCCACTGCAAGCCCGCGCGTCACGCCGCCGCCGGCCGCGATCGAGTCTGGCCAACATGAGACGCGGCGCTTCGAGGCACTGGTCGCCGCGCACCGCGGGCATCTGGTGCGCTACGCGCGGTTTCTGACCGGCGACGCGACACTGGCCGAGGACCTCGCGCAGGAGACCCTGCTGCGCGCCTGGCGCTGCTTCGATTCGCTGCGCGAGGCGGGTGCCGCACGCGGCTGGTTGTGGACCATCCTGCGGCGTGAGCACGCCCGTCACCTTGCCGGCCGCAAGCCGCTGGTTTCGCTCGACGACGTCGCCCTGCCGCCGCTCGACGACGATCCGACCGCGACCATCGAGCGTGGCGAACTTCTTGCCGCCATCGCCGGACTGTCGCCGACCTACCGCGAGCCTTTGTGGCGCTTTGCACTGACCGGCTGTTCGCTGGCCGAGATCGCCGCGGCACTGAACATCAGCGTGGATGCGGTCAAGACCCGGCTGAGCCGCGCGCGGGCCATCCTGCGCGAACGCCTGGCGCCGGCCGGCGTGGGGCAGCCCGCATGAAAACCATCGCCGCGATGATGCTTCTGCTTGCAGCCTCACTGCAGCCGGCTGCCGGGGCGTCCAGCTCAATCGACTGGCGCGAGTGGAACCCGGCCGCCTTCGCCGAGGCCCGGCGCGAAGGCCGCTTCGTGCTGCTCGACCTGGTCGCCGTGTGGTGTCACTGGTGCCACGTCATGGACGCAAAGACCTATTCGGACCCGGCCGTGCAGGCATTGATCAGTCAACACTTCGTGCCGGTGCAGGCCGACCACGACAAGCGCCCCGATCTCGCCGAGCGCTATCGGGAATGGGGCTGGCCGGCGACGATCATCCTAGCCGCCGACGGCACCGAGATCGTCAAGCGAGCCGGTTACATCGACGCGGACGCCATGGGGCGCCTGCTGCGGGCCGTCGTGGACGATCCATCGCCGGAAGCCGGGTCTAGCCCGCTGCCGGCGCGCCTGAGCGCGTCTGCGCAACTGGATCGCCTGACCCGCGAACGCCTGGAACGCCGCCATGTGGAAACCCACGACGGTGATCTCGGTGGATTGCGGAGCGGACAGAAGTTCGTCGAGCGCGATTCGGTCGAGTGGGACCTGACCCTGGCCGCGCGTGGCGATACGGCGGCCGAACGCCGCGCGCGCCGCACGCTGGACGCCGGGCTTGCGCTGATCGACCCGGCCTTCGGCGGGGTCTACCAGTACTCCACGCACGGCGACTGGGCGCATCCGCACTACGAAAAGATCATCGTCTCGCAGGCCGGCTACATTCGCCTGTACGCCCAGGCCGCGCGCGAACTCGGCGAACCGCGCTATCGCCAGGCCGTCGACGACGTGGTGCGCTACCTCGATGACTTCCTGACGTCTCCGGACGGCGCGTTCTACACCAGCCAGGACGCCGATCTGGTCCAGGGCACCAAGGGCCACGAGTACTTCGCGCTCGGGCGCGAGGCACGGCTGGCGCAGGGCGTACCGCGCATCGACAAGCACCGTTACGCGCGGCACAACGGGCTCCTGATCGAGGCGCTGGCCGATGCGGCGCGCGATCTGAAGGACCCGAACCTGCTGGCACGCGCCGATCGCGCGGCGCGCTGGATCATCGCCGAACGGCCCCTGTGGGGTGGTGGTTTCCGGCACGACCGGCTCGACGCCGCCGGGCCTTACCTCGGTGACACGCTGGCGATGGGGGCCGCGTTTTTGGCCCTGCACCGGACGACCGGCGATGCCGGATGGCTGAAGCGCGCCAGCCGCGCCGCGCAGTTCATCGACCGCAACTTTCGTCATGACGGCGGTGGGCTGAACGCGGCGGTCGACAACGGCACGCCGGTCGCACCCGCGCCGCAGCTTGATGAGAACCTTGCCGCCGCGCGCTTCGTGCTCGATCTCGCGGCGCTCACGCAGGCAGCGGAGCATCGCGAGCTGGCCACGCATGTGCTGCGCTATCTCGTGACGCCCGAGGTCGCACTGTCGCGCCTGACCGAGGCCGGCGTGCTGCTTGCGGCCGATGCGTTCGAGCGGTTGCCGCGGATCCCGGGCGGATAGCCAGTTCGGCTCGGACAGGGTTCGTCGACAGACGCAGGGACGCGAACGGGCTTGGCTGCTAGTATCGGAGAGGTGTACTGGTTCTGGTCGCGCAAGAAGTCCGAGCCGCCGGTCAACGGGCTGATCCTGCCCGGGGGTGGCGCCCGCAACGCCTATCAGGTTGGCGTGCTCAAGGCCATCGCCGAGGTGCTGCCGGAAGACGCGCGCAATCCGTTTCCGGTGATCTGCGGCACATCCTCGGGTGCAATCAACGCCGCGATCCTCGCCGGGCACGCCGCGAACTTCCGCGCCGGGGTCGCCTACCTCGAGAACATCTGGCGCAACTTCCGCGTCGACATGGTGTTCGACGCACATACCGGCAAGGCGCTCAAGACCGGGCTGCGCTGGGCGTGGTCGGTATTCACGGGCGGGCGCGGCGGCGAACAGCCGCACTCCCTGCTCGACCCTGCGCCCCTGCGGGAGTCGCTCGATCGTTACGTCCAGTTCGAGCGCATCCGCCAGGCGCTCGACGACGGTCATCTGCGCGCGCTGGGCGTGACGACCTTCGGCTACTCGACCGGTCGCTCGATCACCTTCTACCAGGCGACCCCCGATGTGCAGGACTGGGCACGCACGCGCCGCCGCGGCATTCGCACGGAAATCGGTTTCGATCACCTGTTGGCGTCGTCGGCGATCCCGCTGGTGTTTCCGGCGGTGGAGATCGACAACGAGTATTTCGGCGATGGCTCCATGCGCGAGACCTCGCCGCTCAGCCCGGCGATTCACCTGGGTGCGAACCGGCTGCTGATCATCGGTGCCCGTCCGCCGCGCGATGATCCGGCCAACGGCGCCAACGGCGCGGCCGCTTATCCGAGTGTCGCGAAGATCACCGGCTATGTGTTCGACACGCTGTTTCTGGACTCGCTGGATGCCGATCTCGAGCGCATGAACCGCATCAACCACACCATCAGCCAGACGCGCAGCGGTGAGGCCGGCCATAGCGACGGCCGTCTGCGGCCGATCGACTTCCTGATGGTCGCGCCGAGCGTGGACCTGCGCGAATACGTGCAACGCCATGTCGGGCTGTTCCCGAAATCCGTGCGCCTGCTGCTGCGCGGGCTCGGGGCGCTGACGCGCGAAGGACGCCCGCTGATGAGCTACCTGCTGTTCGAGGGCCCGTATTGCCGTGATCTCATCGATCTCGGTTATGCGGACGCCATGGCCCAGCGCGCGCAGCTGGAGCAGCTGGTGGTGGTTTGAGCGCCGCCGTTTCTGCGGTGCGTGCTTATTGACCCGGCGCGCCGCAGGTGTAATCGGGTGTGTCGGGGCTGTCGCGAAACGGGTCGGTCGGGGCATTGCGTTTCTGCCCGGTCGTACGTGCGTTCACAGAGGGGTGCGCTTTGGCCTGTCATTCGCGGGACGGGGCGACAATGATTCGCGCGAGTTCTGCCGGATCGCTACCTGACCAATCTCCGGAAATACTCGATGGTCCTTTCCAGGCCCGGTATCAGTGACACCTTCGGTTCCCACCCCAGTTTTTCCCGAGCCAGGCCGATGTCGGGCTGGCGTTGTCTGGGGTCGTCGCCGGGCAGTGGTTTGTATACGAGCTGGGAGGGGCCGCCGACGAGCTTCAGTACGGTCTTCGCGAGCTCGTTGATCGTGAACTCCCCGGGGTTGCCGAGGTTGACCGGGCCGATGCACTCGGCGGGGCTCGCCATCATGCGCAGGAAGCCGTCGATCATGTCGTCCACGTAGCAGAAGCTGCGCGTCTGCTCGCCGCTGCCGTAGATCGTGATGTCTTCGCCGCGCAGTGCCTGGACGATGAAGTTGCTGACCACGCGCCCGTCGTTCGGGTGCATGCGCGGTCCATAGGTGTTGAAGATGCGCACGACCTTGATGTCCAGGCCGTGCTGGCGCCGATAGTCGAAGAACAGGGTCTCGGCGCAGCGCTTGCCCTCGTCGTAGCACGAGCGCGGGCCGTTCGGGTTGACACGTCCCCAGTAGTCCTCGCGCTGCGGATGAACCTCGGGGTCGCCGTACACCTCGCTGGTCGACGCCTGAAAGATCCTTGCGCGCGTGCGCTTGGCGAGCCCCAGCATGTTGATCGCGCCATGCACGCTGGTCTTCGTCGTCTGCACCGGATTGCGCTGGTAGTGAATCGGCGAGGCCGGACACGCGAGGTTGTAGATCTCGTCGACCTCGACGTACAGCGGGAAGGTCACGTCATGGCGCATCAGCTCGAAGTGCGGATTCGACAACAGGTGGCTGACGTTATCGCGCGTGCCGCTGTAGAAGTTGTCGACGCACAGCACGTCACAGCCGTCGGCGAGCAGCCGCTCGCAAAGGTGCGACCCGAGAAAGCCCGCGCCGCCCGTGACCATGACCCGCTTTCGATTGGATACCCGCATGCGTTCGATCTGTTGTTGTCGTCGGGCAGATGGCTGTCGAAAACGCGTGGTGTCTGCCGGCTCAAGGCTGATGATCGGTCCGGCCGGTGGCCGGGGCACAAATGAACGGCCGCCGCGGTTGCTGGCCGCGGCGGCAATCAAGCGACCGGATCAGTCCGGCGAGGCGCCCCAGCCGCCGCGCCAGCCGGGCGGGTTCTCCCAGTTGGTGCCACGGCCGCCACGCGGACCGGGCGGATTGTTGTCCCAGTCATGGCGGTAGTACGCGCCGCTGCCGGGGCCGCCGACGGGGCCGGGCGGGTTCGCCATGCCCCAGTACGGGCCGGTGCCTGGGCCGCCGGCCGGTCCGGGCGGGTTGCGCCAGTAACGACGGTCGGGCGAGGCGCCGGGGCCGCCGACCGGTCCACGCGGGTTCTCCCAGTTCGTGCCGGGGCCGCCGCGCCAGCCGGGCGGGTTGTTGTCCCAGTCGCGGGCGAATGCGGTGCCCCCTGCGAGCAGGGCGAGTGTCGCGGTCATGGCCACAAGTTTCAGTTTCACTGGACGGACTCCTTATGTTCTTTGGGTTTCATGTGCGTCGTGCACCGCCGTGAATCGATCGGCGGCGTGCCGTGGCCCGGAGCATAGCGTGTGGCTCGGGAAATCGCTGAACTATTCAGCCGCGATGCGCTGCCAATCCCGGGTGGATTGATCCGCGCCTCCCGAGAGAACTCCACTGCCGCGGGCCGGTGTGGACTATGCTCCGGGCAAGCTGAACGGTTCCTGAAGGTAACTCGGTGTGAGCACTGTTCGTACGCGTCGGAATCGCGCGATTGCGTGGCTCGGTTCAATCGTGCTGGCCTGCCCCGTGGTCACGTTCGCGGCCGACCACGCCGCCGCGGGGCTTGCCCCATACCTGGACGGTCTGGAGGCGCTGCGGGCTGGCAATTTCGCGCAGGCCGAGCGGTCGTTCCAGTCGGCGCTGGATGCTTCCGGCAGCGACCCGCGCATGGTGCTCGCGCTCGGTGTTGCGCAGACCGCGGCCGAGCGTTTCGATCTCGCGGTGAAGACCCTGGGCCGCTTTTCGCGTCTCGGTGGCCGTGGCCGCGAGGCGCAGCTCTGGAGCACGGCCGCCGCGGGAATGGGCGGTGATGTCTATCCGGGTGGTGGACTGAAGCCACCGCGCAGTTTGCAGAAACAGGTGCCGGCCGGCGATCGCCAGTGCGAATCCGGCCGCTTCGCGGTGCCCGGTCATCTGATCCAGGGCAGCAAGAACGACTATCCGACCGACTACGCATCATTCGTCATCGACGACTACGCCCAGGCCCATGTTCAGGCCCGCTGCGACGGCCGTCTGCGCGGCAATGCGGCGCTCGACGCGGCACGCAACAGGGCGGCGAGCTGGTTCGCCAACCGCATGCTGGTCGATCCCGATCTGGCGCCGGCGCATCGCGCGAAGGCGCACGAGCGGGCCGCTTCGGGCCGCTGGTCGGACGTGCTGCTCTACGCCGGTTTCGCGCGCCGCGCCTATCCGGATGACCCGGGGATGATTTATCTCATGGGGCGCGCATGGCTGGAACTCGGACGCGCGCAGACCGCGCGCAGCGAGCTCACCATCGCGCTGACACTGGATACGCGCATGGCTGCGGCCTACCGCGAGCGGGCGCGGGCGGCCGCCCTGCTCGGCGACGGCGAACGTGCCGCCGCGGACCTCGCCCTGGCCGCGGAACTCGGCGATGCGGGTGCGCGCGACGCACGCGCGCGCATCGCGACTGCGCTGCCCGCGGCACCGAGCGCCGCAGCGGTCCAGGCCCTGCGCGAAAGGCTGGTCGACGCCGCGAACGACGGTGCTGATGAGCCGCGGCTCGACGCGGCCGCTGTGGCCCTGCAGCGCGCGGCCGGCGCACGTCGCCTGCGCTATGACGAGGGGTACCAGAACCGGCTGCGCATCCTCGAGGCCGCGGTGCGCGCGGCGCCGAAGGATGTCGCGACGCACATCGCGCTTGCGACCCATCTCGCCGACGAGGCCGACCTGCGCGGCGAGACGGTCGAACCGCGCCGGCCGCAGGTCGCGTGGCGCTGGCAGCGTTCGCGCGAGTCGGAACTCGAGCGCGCCGTCACCGCGCTCGACGCGGCGCTCGCGATCGATTCGCGCAGTGTCAAGGCGATGCTGACCAAGGCCTCGGTCCTCGCGCGGCTCCAGCGCGACGGCGAGGCCGAACAGCTCGCCGACCGGGCGCTGAAACTGGCCCCGGATGATCCCGAGGCGCTGGCCCTTTACGCCTACTACAAGGCGCGTCGCGCGAACGCGATGAATGCCCAGGCAGCGGCACTGCGCAGCGACGACTGCTCGAGCAGTTCACGCACCGAGACCCGTTACGACGGCGTCTGGGAAGTCACGACGACGACTTGCCATCCGCCCACCCAGTCCGAGCTTGCGCAGGCCGCGGCACTCGACCGGCAGGCCGAGGAGCTGCGGCGACGCGCACGCCAGGCCGTCGATCGCGCACTAAAGGCGACCGCCGGCACCTATCTCGGCCATCTGCTCGAGGCCGATGTCGCGCAGTGGTCGCGCGACCTGTCCGCCGCGGCCGCGGCGCTGGAACGCGCGATCGCACTGGACGCGAGCGACCCGCGTGCGCAGGACGAACTCGCCCGCGTCTACGCGCGCATGGGCGACGCCGATCGTGCGACCGAGCAGCGGCTGGCCGCGGACCGCTTTTACCAGACCACGGCCGCGCCGCTGTTGCGGCGCGCGTGGGCGCGCATCGGGCGTACCGATCAGCGCGGTGCGCAGGCCGATCTCGAACGCGCGGCGCGGATCGACCCGACCGACGCGCGGGCGGCGGCGTATCTGGGCGCGGCGTTCGAGGCGCAGGGCCAGCCCGGTGCCGCTGCCGTGCAATACCGCATCGCCGCCGCACTGGAACGGGCCCGTCTGGCCGCGGACGATCCGCAGACAGCCCCGCCGGCACGGCATGCCGCGGCGTTCGCCACCGCGATCGCGGCCAACGCGCGGCTGGCGGCGCTGGCCGCCGAGCGGCGCGACTGGCCTGCGGCGCTGGTTGCGAACTCCGCGATCACCGCGCTGGTGCCGCGGTTCGAGCCGGGCTGGCAGTCGGTCGAGATGTTCGGCGCGATGTTGCCGGGCGAGCGCGATCCATCGGAACCTCCGCCGGCGCCACGCAACGCGGCGAGCCTGATCGCATCGGCCTGGGCCGGCAGTGCCGAGGCGCTGCGTGCACTGGGGCGCCAGCCCGAGGCGGTCGCCGCGCTGGAGGCCGCGACGGCGCTCGGTCCGGTGGTCGGCCGGGCGAAGATCGGCAGTGCGGACGCCGGCAGCAACTACGCCGGCGAGGCCGACGCCGCAGCCGGGGATGCACGCGTCGCGCTGGCGGCCGAGCGGCTGAAGGCCGGCGACATCGCCGGGGCGCAGGAGACCCTGTCCGGCATCGGCTACGGCCAGCTCACCGAGCAGGGCCGGCGCGAGGCAAACCTGTTGCAGAACAGCCTGGCGAAGCTGCTCTCGCGTCAGCAGTCGGCGCAGCAGGCGAACGCGGGCGGTCAGTATCAGGCGCAGGACGATGCCCGGCGGGCCGAACAGGAACGCGGGCTGCGCCAGCGCTACCAGCAGCGCATCGACGTGCTGCGTGCGCGCGGCATGCATGAACACGCCGATGCCGAGCAGCGCGAACTCGACCGCCAGCTTGCGGCGCTTTCGGCGCCGCCGCCCGATGCGCGGGGTTCGACGGCGGATGCCGCGGCGCTGCTGTCGATCCCGGGCGTCACTGCGTCTCGCACCCTGGTCGGTGAGTGGACGTTGCAGCCGCAGGCGCAGTGGCGCTACATGCCCGGCGCCGGTCGACTGCGGCTGAACGGCAACGGTCGTTTCGTGTTCTGGTCGGACGGCGCGGCAACGCAGTCGCGCCAGGGTCGCTGGGGCGCGATGCAGGACGCGCAACTGTTTCTGGTCTATGACGATGGCGAGGCGGCGACCTATTACATTGAGCGACGCAGCGGCGATGATTTCGTCCTGATGACCGACGACGCAGTCAGCTATGACGTCAAACGCCGTTAGCAGGCTGTTGAGATCCTCGCTTCAACAATCCGCTGGTCGCGCGCTCGGTATTCGATTGCCGGCGGGGCGGAACGATTTCACCCATACTGAGGCCGAAGTCCTGTAACCCCGGGACGCAGAGGAATCCCTTCGACATGAGCGCACGCGTATTCAGACGCGCGTTGTTCTGGCTGATCGTGCTCGCCGTCGCCGCGGCGCTGGCCTGGGGTATTCATGCGCGCCTGAACGAGCCCGCGCCGACCGCCAAGGGGAAGGGCGCCGACAAGAAGCCGGTTCCGGTTGAAACCGCCGCGATCGAACACGGACCGATCGAGGATGTGCGTTCGTTCACCGGCACGCTCGGTGCGAGTGCCGAGTTCGACGTTGCGCCGAAGGTCGGCGGGCGGGTCAGGCAGCTCAATGTCGATCTGGCGGACCCGGTCGAACGTGGACAGGTCGTCGCATGGCTCGACGATGCGGAATTCGTGCAGGCCGTCGCCGTTGCGCGTGCCGATCTCGAGGTCGCCCGCGCCAGCCATGCCGAGGCGGAGAGTCTGGTCGCGATCGCGAAACGTGAACTCGAGCGCATCGACCAGCTGCGTACGCGCGGTGTGAGCAGCGAGTCGCAGCGCGACACCGCGAACGCGGACTACCTCGCGAAACAGGCGCAGGTGAGCGTCACGCGTGCGCGGATCGCCAGTGCCGAGGCCCAGCTCGAGGCCGCGCGCATTCGTCTGGGCTACACGAAGGTTGCCGCCGACTGGCGTGAGGACGGCGGGCGCCGGTTTGTCGCCGAACGGGTCGTCGACGAGGGCGACACCGTCGCGGCGAACGCGCCGCTGCTGCGCATCGTCGCGCTCGATCCGGTCGAGGCCGTGTTCTACGTGACCGAGCGCGACTACACGCTGCTGCGCGTCGGTCAGACGGCCGCGCTGTCCACCGACGCCCATCCGGGTGGGACCTTCGCCGGCGTCATCACGCGGATTGCGCCGGTGTTCCGCGAGGCGTCGCGGCAGGCGCGCGTGGAATTGCGCGTCGACAACCCTGAACTGAAACTCAAGCCCGGCATGTTCATTCGCGCGGCCGTGGTGCTCGCAACGGTGGAGGACGCGGTGATCGTGCCCGAGGCCGCACTGGTCAAACGCGACGATCAGCACGGCGTGTTCGTGCTCACACCCGATGGCGCGAGCGTCGTCTGGCGACCGGTGCGCGTCGGCATCCAGTCCGGCTTGCGCGTACAGGTCCACGGCGAGGGCCTCGACGGCCGTGTCGTGGTGCTCGGTCAGCAGTTGTTGAAAGACGGCTCTGCGGTTCGTACTGGCGATGGCAAATCACCCGCCGACGACAAGCCGCGCAAGGAACGCAAGAAGGCGCCATGAGTCTTGCCCAGGCGAGCGTGCGGAGGCCGGTGTTCACCACCATGGTGACCATGGTCGTCGTCGTGCTCGGGGCGGTCGCGCTCGGTCGCCTGCAGATCGACCTCCTGCCTGCGATCGAACTGCCGACGCTGACCGTGCGCACGCAATACGACGGTGCCGACCCGATCGTCGTCGAGCGGCTGGTCACGCAGATCGTCGAGGAGATCATCTCGACGGTGCCGGGCGTCGAGGAGATGACCTCGACTTCCTATGATGGCAACTCCAGCGTGAAGGTCAGCTTCGGCTGGGGCACGAGCATCGATACGGTCGCGGTCGACGTGCAGGCGACGCTGCAGGACGAGATCAGCGAACTGCCCGACGACATCGTCGGGCCGCGGGTGACGAAGTTCGACGTGGATACCTTTCCGGTGGTCTTGCTCGGTATTTCCAGCCCGCTCGACCCGGTCGAACTCACGCAGTTCGTCGAGGACCAGATCCGCTACCGCTTCGCGCGCGTTCCCGGTGTCGCGCAGGTCGATCCCTGGGGCGGATTCACGCGCGAGCTGCGCGTGGAAATCGATCCCGCGAAGGTCAACGCGCTGGGGCTGTCGCTGAACGCGATCCGCGATGCGATCGGCGCTGCGAATCTGGACCGGCCGGCCGGCAAGATCGAGCGAGGCCGTTACGAGGTCACGTTGCGCGCGCCGGCCGAGTTCACAAGCCTTGAGGAGATCCGCCAGACGGTCATCGGCCAGCACGACGGCGCGCTGGTGAAGCTCGGCGAGGTCGCGCGGGTGCACGACACCTACGAGAAGCTCACGCGCATCATCCGCGTGAACGGCGAACGCGGGCTGCGCGTGGCGATCCGCAAGCAGGCCGGCGCGAACACGGTGGAAGTCGCGCGCGCGGTGCTCGCCGAAGTCGACGAACTGAACCGGGCGTTCCCGCAGGTGCATATCGTGCCCGTGATCAACCAGGGCAATTTCATAGAGCGCTCGATCTCGAACGTCGCGCAGTCGGTGCTCTACGGTGGCGCGCTGGCGGTGCTGGTGCTGCTGTTTTTCCTGCGCAACCTGCGCAGCACGGCGGTGATTTCGCTGGCGATCCCGATCTCGGTCGTCGCCACCTTTGCGCTGCTGTTCTTTGGCGGGTTCACCCTGAACCTGATGACGCTCGGCGGGCTCGCGCTCGGCGTCGGCATGATGGTCGACAGTTCCGTGGTCGTGCTCGAGAACATCTTTCGGCGCCACCAGGAACGCGGCGAGGCGCCGATGGAAGCGGCCGTTGCCGGAACCCGCGAGGTTGCGACCGCCGTCATCGCCGGCACGGTCACGACGCTGGTGATCTTCCTGCCGCTGGTGTTCGTGCGCGGGGTGTCCGGCGAACTGTTCAAGGAACTCGCCTACGTGATCATGTTCTCGCTGGCCTGTTCGCTGCTGGTCTCGCTGAGCCTCGTGCCGATGCTCGCTTCGCGCATGCTCGCGCGCGATCCGGCGCGGGCCATGGGCGAGCGCGAAACCGGCATCGCCGCGCGCGCGGGTGCGGCGCTGAAGGCGCTGGAGACCGCCTACGGCGATGGACTGCTCACCGTATTGCGCCACCGCTTCCTGGCGATCGCGTTGTCGATTGCCGCGTTCGCGGCGAGTCTGCTGCTGGTGCCGTATATCGGCAGCGAATTCCTGCCGCCGAGCGACGAGGGCGAGGTGCGCGTCACCGGCGAGATGGAGGTCGGCACAAGGCTTGATCTCATCGACCGGCAGACCCGCGAGATGGAAAAGGTCGTCAACGCGGCCGTCCCCGAAACCGTGTCGTCGGTGACAACGGTGGTGACCTCGGGCACGCGTGGCAGCGCCAAGGCGTCCGGTGAAATGCGCCTGTCTCTGACGGCGGCCACCGAGCGCTCGCGTTCCAACGAGGAGATTGCGCGCGAACTGCGCAAACAGCTCGACGGGCGCATTCCCGGCATGACCATCAAGACCCGCGCGCCGCAGGGCCAGTTTCTGCTCGAGCGCATCCTTGCGACCGAGGAAGGTGTGACAGTCGAGGTGCGCGGGTTCGACCTCGAAACGCTCGGCCTGCTCGCGCGTCAGGTGTCGGGCGCAATCGGGGATGTGCCGGGCGTCACCGATGTGGATGTCAGCCGCGAGGCCGGCATTCCGCAGCAGCATATCCACATCCTGCGCGACAAGGTCGCGGACCTGGGCCTGAACGTTCGCGACGTGACCGACCTGATCGAGACCGCGGTTGCCGGCTCGAAGGCCGGCGAGTACCGCGTTGCCGGCAATTCCTATCGCATCCTCGTGCAGCTCGCGGACGCCGAGCGACGCTCGATCGACGAGATTCTCGACCTGGGCGTGCGTACACCCTCCGGGGAACTCGTCGCACTGCGCAATCTGGTGACGACGCAGACCGGACGCGGACCGGTGCTGATCGAACGCAAGGACCAGCAGCGCATCGTTTCCGTGAAGGCCAACGTCGCCGACCGCGATCTGGGTTCGGTCGCGCGCGACATCCGCGAACGCATCGCCGGCATTGCGCTGCCGGTCGGCTACGACCTGACCATCTCCGGCAAGTTCGAGGAACAGGAAAAGGGCTTTCGCGAACTGGCCGTCGCGCTCGGCCTGGCGCTGGTGCTGGTCTACATGGTGCTGGCCTCGCAGTACGAATCGCTGCGCGATCCGTTCATCGTCATGCTGTCGGTGCCGGTCGCGACGGTCGGCGTGCTGCTGACCCTGTTCCTGACGCACACGACGCTGAACCTGCAGTCGGCGATCGGCTGCATCCTGCTCGGTGGCATTGCTGTGAACAATGCGATCCTGCTGGTCGACCAGGCCGGACAGCTGCGCCGCGAGGGCGTGGCGACGCGCGAGGCGCTCGCCGAGGCCGGCCGTCGACGCCTGCGGCCGATTCTCATGACGACCCTGACGACCATGCTGGCGCTGCTGCCGCTCGCGCTCGGCATCGGCGAGGGCGCCGATGCCCAGGCGCCGCTCGCGCGCACGGTGCTCGGCGGGCTGGCGGCCTCGACCGTGATCACGCTGTTCCTGATTCCCGCGGTGTATTCGCTGTTCCATCGCGACCCGGCGCCCGTTGGCGGACATGCGGCCAGCGCGGGCGGTTCCGCGCCGGCTGCAACGGGCTGATCCGCGGGTAGACCCCGGGCGGATGGGCCTTTCGCGACTGAATGCCGGGATGGCCGGCGCGGCGCGTCCGGTGTGGATCGCCGTGGCCATACTCGGTGCATTCGCCGCGGTCCTGTGGCTGCCCGCGCTGCACACGCCGTTCTGGGCGGACGACTATCACTTTCTCATTGAGGCGCGGGCCGCGAATCTTGCGGGCGAGCCGCTCTGGTCGGCATTCGTCCCGGAGGTGCATGGCCAGTTCTGGCGTCCGCTGTCGCATCAGACCTGGTGGCGATTCGTGGAATCGGCGCTGGGCGGTGATGCCAGGCGAACGCATTTTGGCAATCTGGCCTTTCTGCTGATCGCGGCGGCCTCGGTGGGGCTGCTCTCGTTCACGCTCGCGCGCGCCTGTCGCTGGGGCGCGCCCGGCGCAGTCGCCGGACTGGCCGGCGCCCTGTATGCCGTGCTGGCGCTGCATCTGCTGGCGGTGCACTGGGCATCGGCCGCGAACAGTTCCGTGCTGGCGGCGTTCACCGCGCTGAGCCTGGCCGCATGGGTTGCGGCCGGTCAGGCCTCGGGACGGGCGCGGGCGGTACTGTTTGGTGCCGCCCTCGCGTTTCTGGTCGCGGCGCTGATGAGCAAGGAGGCGGCGATCATGACCCCTCTGCTGATGGCGGTGCTAACCGTGTTCGTGGCGAAACCGGTGCGCCGCGCCGAGATCGTCGTATGGATTCTGGCAGTCTGCATCGTCGTGATGTGGCTGCTGCTGCGGGTCCGCTTTACCTCGGCCATTCCGCCGGCCTATGCGCTGAACCTTGGCGACAATCTGGTTCGCAACGGGGTCTCGTTCGCGGCGTGGATGCTCAATGTGCCGCGCGAGGCGCTGCGCATGATCCTGCTCGGCGATGCCGGGCCGGGGCTGCTTTGGGCGGTCGCCACGGCAGTGCCCGTGCTGTGGGTCTGGACCGTTGCCGCGCGGAAAACCGATCTGGGGCGGCGCCGTTGGTTCATGACCGCGGCGTTTGCGCTGGCGGCGTACGCGCCGTATTTCCCGATGGCCTGGAACAGCTATGCGTACTACGCGGCGGTGGCGGCGATACTGCCGGTCATCGCCCTGGCGCGCGGCCTGCTTGGCAGCCGGCGCGTGGTGCTTGCGGCCGCGCTGGTCGGGCTGTCGTCGTGGGTCGCAGTGGCCGGCACGCGCTGGCTGGATCACCCCGCGCTGATCGGTCGCGCGCGCTGGGCCGAGTCGACCCTGCAAGCGCTTTCACAAGCGGAAATTCCCTCGCAGCTGTCGGTACGCGTGGAAGACAGCCAGCGCTTTTTCGCGATCGGCATCGACGGTCTGGCCTGGCGGCTGAACCGGAGTCGGGATTCGATCCACCTGCTCGATGACTGCGGCCCTGCCGGTCATGGCTGCCTGGTGTTCCACGCCGACGGGCGGGTGTCCTGGGTGCACCGCTGAGTGCGGCCCAGAATCCGCACACACCGGTCGGCAGGTGTCGGTTGTGAGCTTGAACAGGCCGCGGATGGGGCCGTTTTCAGCAGCCGGTGCGCGCTCGCGCCCTCCGGCAAAGTGGCGTAATGTTCGGCGGCATCGGCCGGCTCCCCGGCCGAAGCCACGGATTCACCGGAGAAGGGCATGCGCCGCAGTTCTGTTCGTCCGGGCGTCGTTGCGGCGCTCGCGTTCGGTTTGCTGTCGTTTTCCGTCGCGGCACCTGCCGTGGACGGGGTCGTCGAGATCAACCAGGCCCGGGCGCTCGCCGGAGGGGTGACGCCCGGAGATGCGCCGGGTTTCCCGGTCACCATCAGCGCGCCCGGCAGCTACCGGCTGACCGGCAATCTCGCGACTGGCGCGCACGCCGTCACGGCCATCCAGATCGAGGCCGACTACGTGACGGTCGACCTGAACGGCTTCACGATCGCATGCAGTTTCGAACAACCGCTGCCGACGCCCTGCACCGACCCCGGTACCGGACACGGCGTGTACGGCGAGACCCGCGCGGGCCTCACCGTGACCAACGGCATGGTGCGTGACATGGGTGGCCGCGGTGTCTGGCTCGGGCAGTTCTCGGAAGTCTCGCGCGTCAAGGCGCGGAACAATCGCGAAACCGGCATCCAGGTCGGCATCAGCAGCCGGGTCGACAGTTGTGTCGCTCAGGTCAACGGTTTCAACGGCATCCAGACCGGCGCCTATTCGACCTCCACGAACAATATCGCGACGGAAAACCAGGCCACCGGCATTCAGGCGGACGTCGGCAGCGTGATCCGCGGAAACTCCGTCACCCTGAACCAGATACACGGAATTGCCGCGTCATCGAGCGTAATCAGCGGAAACAGCGCACATCACAACTTTGTCGATGGAATCTCCGCCAGCGGCGGCTCTACGGTCATCGGCAATCAGGCCGCGGAAAACGGCGGGTATGGACTGAACCTGACTGGCGAGTCCGGCTACGCGCAGAACGTCATGCGCGACAACAACGAACTGGGTGACCAGAACGATGAGGTCAACGTCGGCGCCGTGGACCTGGGTGGCAACACCTGTCACGCCATGGCGTGTCCGTAATGGTCGCTGGCCCCCGCGGGGTCTGACCCGGAGTTACGTGGGCGGTTTCAGCGCGATCGACCGCCGTTTGTAGCGGTAACAACGGATCGGGGCGTTGCTGAACGCAGAAACGATAGATAATTGCGGGACAGGACACTAGATGCCGCTGAGCTGAGCTGAGCTAAGCTCGCTGTCTGAACGCCCTCACTGGCCCATTGGAGCCGCCGCGTCCGCGTGCGGGTGTGAGGGCAGCCACGATCGAGGATCGCTATGAATACCAGATTTGCATGTCGCATCGGGCACGTCGTTTTCTGGATATCCCTTGCCGGCACCGCGTCGGCAGTCGACGGCGTCATCGAGATCAATCAGGCACGTGCGCTCGCGGGTGGTGTGACAGCAGGCGATACGCCGGGGTTTCCTGTCACGATCAGTGCACAGGGCAGCTATCGGTTGACCAGCAATCTCGCGACCGGCTCACGAGATGTGACCGCCCTTCTGGTCGAGGCCGACTATGTCTCGGTTGACCTGAATGGGTTCACTATCGCGTGTAGTTTCGATCCCTCTCCGCCGACGGCCTGCACGGACCCGGGTGTGGGGCGCGGCGTGGACGCCGCGGACCGACGCGGCGTGAGCGTATCCAACGGCATCGTGCGAGACATGGGCGGGCGGGGAATCTACCTTGGCGAAATCGGTGACGTCACCCGCGTCAAAGCAACCGGCAACGGACTCGAAGGCATCGTAATCGGGTCGGCGGGCCAGATCGAAAAATGCATTGCCTTCAACAATGGATTTCACGGCATGTCTGCCGGGAACGGACTGATCACGAACAGTATCGCGTGGAACAACAAAGGCTACGGAATTGGCGTAACCGGCGGAGTCGTCATGGGCAACAGCGCCTATCTGAACGAGACAAACGGCATATCGGCCTCCGGGGCCATGGTGATTGGCAACCGCGCCTCGTCCAACGGTGGTTTCGGACTGACCCTGTCCGTGGACACCGGTTACACGCAGAATGTCATGGTTGGCAATAACGACCCCAACAACTTTGATGATGAAGTCGGCAGTGGTGTGGACCTTGGCGCAAACGTCTGCCACGGCATGGCCTGTCCGTGATCGACACTTCGCGACTTGCTCCAAGCAAGGTATCCAGCGCCATTCGCTGATTTGAGCCGGCATCCGTCCCGCTCCGGCCCGCATTGAAATCAGGGCGCCCGGGAACCTACGCTGGCGGCTGACTGGCGGTTCGCCGTGACACCGCGTTGCAGACATGCACCCCGACGATTCCGAACGCTACAGCCGCCAGATTCGCTTGCCCCAGCTCGGCGTCGATGGGCAGCAGCGTCTGCTCGACGCACGCGTACTGATCATCGGCCTCGGCGGGTTGGGCTCGCCGGCGGCGCTGTATCTGGCTGCCGCCGGTGTCGGCCATCTGGTGCTCAGTGATTTTGATCGCGTCGAGCCCTCGAACCTGCAACGCCAGATCATCCACCGCCAGACCGACATCGGCCGCGAGAAGGCACGCTCGGCGGCGGATGCGATCCATGCGCTGAATCCTCGCACTGAGGTCACGGCGCTGGACTGGCAACTCGATGCGGATGAACTCGCGCGCGAGGTCGCTGCGGCCGACTGCGTGCTGGATTGCTCCGACAACTTCCCGACGCGTTTCGCGATCAACGCAGCCTGTGTCGCGGCCGGCACGCCGCTGGTTTCGGGCGCGGCGATCCGGCTCGAGGCGCAGGTCACGAGCTTCGATCCGCGGCGCGAGGACGGCCCCTGCTACCGCTGTCTCTACGACGACGATGGCAGCGAGGGCGCGGACTGCGCGCTCGAAGGCGTGCTGGCCCCGGTCGTCGGCATCGCGGGAAGCCTCCAGGCGCTGGAGGCCGTGAAGCTCGTCGCGGGCATCGGCGAGCCGCTGGTCGGCCGGCTGCTGGCGCTCGATGCCGAGACGCTGGACCTGCGGGTGCTGCGCTTCGCGCGCGATGCGACCTGTCCGGCCTGCTCGAACAGGGTGCGCAGCCTACGCACACCACCCATGTAGGGTGCGTACCACGCACCGTTTCCGGCGGGTGATCACTCCACACGGCGCGCCGTGCGCAGCCTACGCACACCGCGGATGTAGGGTGCGTACCACGCACCGTTTCCGGCGGGTGATCACTCCACACGGTGCGCCGTGCGCACCCTACGCACGCCACCCATGTAGGGTGCGTACCACGCACCGTTTCCGGCGGGTGATCACTCCACACGGCGCGCCGTGCGCAGCCTACGCACACCGCGGATGTAGGGTGCGTACCACGCACCATTTTCGGCGCGTGATTATTCGACTCGGTGCGCACTGTGCACCCTTGGTCACTGACAATCTCTGCGCCCTCTGGGTCTGTGGGGTTCAAAGGCCGCTGGCGCGGTCGCTTCGGGCGGACACGGTCAATAAGAAAATCAGCATACCCTGATGCAGATCAGCCCGGCCGCAGGCCGGCTTCGGTAGAATTTCGCGCCGTTCCGGTTTGGTTCTGGCCAGCGTTTCCGCGTCGACCCCTGCATGTCCGCCCCCGTCCAAACTTCGCCGCGACCGCCGCGTTACCAGCCCGTGACGGGCCCGCGCCTGCGCCGCTGGCTGGTCGTCGTGCTGGTCCTGTTTGGGCTGGAGGCGATCAACTCGGTCTGGCTCGGCGGTGTCACCGTTGCGGAGAATATGACCGGAAGCCTGCTGCAGGATCGCTTCTACCTGGTCATGTTCGCCGTGCACCTGGTGCTCGGGCTGGTGCTGATCGTGCCGTTCCTGGTGTTCGGCATTCGGCATCTGCGTCGAGCCTGGCGGCGGCCCAATCGCAACGCCGTGCGCGCCGGGCTGGGGTTGTTCTCGACGGCGCTGGTCCTGCTCGTGAGCGGCGTCGTGCTGACGCGCTTCGGATTCTTCGAAATCAACGACCAGGGCGTTCGCGCCGTCGCGTACTGGGCCCACGTCATCACGCCGTTTGTCGTGGTCTGGCTGTTCGTGCTGCACCGGCTGGCGGGGCCGACGCTGCGGTGGCGCCTCGGATTGCGCTGGAGCGGTGCGGCGGCGGCGCTGGTCGTGGCGATGCTCGGACTGCATGCGCTGCCCGACCGGCCGCCTGTCGTCGCACAGGCCGATTTCACCCCGAGCCTGGTGAAGACCCGAGACGGCGGACGGATCGCCGCGCGGGACCTGCTGGTCGATCACAGCTGCCGGGAATGTCACGCCGACATCGTCGAGCGCGCCGAACACTCCGCGCACCGCCTGAGTTCATTCAACAATCCCGCGTACCGGTTCGCCGTCAACGAGGCGCGTGAACGGCTGCACGCACGCGACGGCTCCATGCAGGCCGCGCGGTTCTGCGCCGGCTGTCACGATCTCGTTCCGCTGCTGTCCGGCGCGTTCGATCAGGTCGATTTCGATACCGAAGGGGCTGAGGCCCAGGCCGGCATCGGCTGCCTGGGTTGTCACGCCATCGAGTCGGTGGACTCGCCGCGCGGCAACGGCGATTTCACCATCGGCGTGCCGCCGGCCTATCCGTTTGCCGACAGCGAGACCGGGTTGCTGCAGGCGATCAACCGTCAGCTGATCCGCGCAAAGCCCGAACTGCACAAGGCCACGCTGCTGAGACCGCTGCACAAGAGTGCCGAGTTCTGCGCGACCTGTCACAAGGTGCATCTGCCCGAGGCGCTGAACCGCTACCGCTGGCTGCGGGGCCAGAATCACTACGACAGCTTCCTGCTCTCGGGCGTGTCGGGGCATCGCGTGGACAGCTTCTACTACCCGAAGCAGGCCGAGACGAACTGCAATCGCTGCCACATGCCGGCGATCGGCGCCGACGACCCGGCCGCGCGCAGGCTCGATGACCGGCATCCGCTGGCCGTGCATGACCACCTGTTTCCGTCCGGCAATACCGGCGTCGGCGCGCTGGTGGGCAGCCCGGACTGGGCGAATACGGCGCGTCGCGCGGCACTCGAAGATGTCGTGCGCGTGGACCTGTTCGGCCTCAAACGCGGTGGCGAGATCGACGGCGAACTGCTCGCGCCGCTGCGTCCGAACGTTCCGGTGCTCGAACCCGGTGAACGCTATCTGCTTGAGGTCGTCGTGCGCACGACCGGGCTCGGCCACGCGCTGACCCAGGGCACCGCCGATTCCAACGAGCTGTGGGTGGAACTGAACGTGCGCGATGGCGAGCGGGTGATTGGCACCAGCGGCACGCGTGATGCGAGCGGCGCGGTCGATCCGTGGGCCTATTTCGTCAACGCCTACGTGCTCGACCGCGACGGCAATCGCATCGACCGTCGCAACGCCCAGGACATCTTCGTCGCGCTGTACAACCACCAGATCCCGCCCGGCGCGGCGGCCGTGGTGCATTACGCGATCGAAGTGCCGCCGGATGCGCACGGCCCGATCGATCTCGAGGTCGCGCTGCATTACCGCAAGTTCGACACGATCTACCTGCGCAAGCTGCTCGACCGGCCCGATGCGATCAACGACCTGCCAATCGTGACCATGGCGCGCGATGCGATTCGTCTGCCCGTCGCCGGCGGTGCGTCGGTCGCTGCCGTGGAGGGCCCGAAGATTCCGCCCTGGCAGCGCTGGAACGACTATGGCATCGGCCTGCTGCGCGAGGGCAACGAGGGGCTGAACAAGGGGCAGTTGCGCCAGGCCGAGGCCGCATTCGGCGCGGTCGAGGCGCTGGGGCGTGCCGACGGTGCACTGAACCGCGCGCGGGTCTACTTCAAGGAAGGTCGGCTTGCCGAGGCCGCCGACGCACTGGCCGCAGCCGGCTCGGCCGATCCGCCGGCGCCGCCGTGGACACTGGCTTGGTTCAGCGCGCAGATCGAGCGTGAGAACGGCGAGTTCGATCGTGCGATCGAACGGCTCGACGATCTACTCGCGACCAACTATGCCGAAGCCCGCGCGCGTGGGTTCGATTTCGCGCTGGACTACCGGGTTTGGAATCTCCTCGGCCGCACGCTGTTCGAGCGTTCGCGCCAGGCCCGTGGCGAGGCGCGTGCCGCCGAACGCGGCGAGTTTCTGGATCGTGCCCAGGCCGCGCTGGAGCGCGCGCTCGCAATCGATCCCGAGAACGCGACCGCGCACTACAATCTCGCGCTGGTGCACGACGATCGTGGGGAGTCCCAGCTTGCGGCCCATCACCGTGAACTGCACGAGCGCTACAAGACCGACGAACTTGCGATCGCGCAGGCCGTGGCCGTGCATCGTGCGGCGAATCCGGCGGCCGACCACGCCGCCGCACCGACGGCGATCTACGCACTGAGACTGCCGGCCGCGATGCTGGCGGAGACGCGGAGACGCGACGGCGATGGCTGAGCGCAATGACGCGAACATCGGCCGGGCGTTTCGTGCGTCGGCGATCGTCGTGCTGCTCGCGCTCGGGGCGGTCGCTGCGGTGTGGTGGTTCATCCAGCGACCGGAACCCGCGGCCCCGATCGTCGAGGCCGTGGTCGAGGCGCCGGTCATGGCCCGGAGCACGACTGAACCACCGCCCGTGGTATTCACGGACGTCACGGCAGCGGCCGGCATCGACTTCGTGCATGTCAACGGCGCACACGGCGACAAACTGCTGCCCGAAACCATCGGTTCCGGCGTGGCGTTCTTCGACTACGACGGTGACGGCGACGAGGATCTGCTGTTCGTCAACTCGACCGAGTGGCCGGAGCATGCGCGCGCGCCGGCACCGTCCGCGAAGCTCTATCGCAATGACGGGCATGGCCGGTTCGACGATGTGACGGCGGTCGCCGGTCTCGATTTCCCGCTCTATGGCATGGGCGCGGTCGCCGCGGATTACGACGGCGACGGCGACGCCGATCTGTATCTCACCGCGCTCGGCACGAATCGCCTGCTGCGCAACGACGCCGGCCGCTTCACCGACGTGACCGAGGTCGCCGGCGTCGGCGGCCTGCCGGAGGACTGGAGCACGGCCGCGGTGTTCTTCGACTACGACGGCGATGGCGATCTGGACCTGTTCGCGGCGAACTACATCCACTGGTCGCGGCAGATCGACTTCGAGATCGACTTCCAGGTCGCCGGCATCGGCCGGGCGTATGGCGCGCCGAATCACTTCACCGGCGCGACCAGCCGCCTGTACCGCAATGACGGCGACGGGCGGTTCACGGATGTCACCCTGGCCGCCGGCATCGAGCAGAACGATCCGGTGACGGGTCGCCCCGAGGGCAAGGCGCTGGGGGTGGCGGTGGTGGACGCCGACGCGGACGGTCGGCTCGATCTCGTCGTCGCCAACGACACCACGCGCAATTTCTATTTTCACAACCTCGGCGATGGTCGTTTCGAGGAGACCGGCGCACTGGAAGGCGTCGCCTACGATCGCGACGGCGACGCGACCGGTGCAATGGGCATCGATGCCGCGAACTACCGCAACGACGCCGAACTCGGCATCGCGATCGGCAACTTCGCGAACGAGCCGAGTTCGCTGCTGGTGACCGCCGGTGGCCGCGCGCCGTTCGCCGACGAGTCCGTGATCGAGGGGCTCGGTCCCGCGACGCGGCTTGCACTGACCTTCGGACTGTTCTTCTTCGACTACGATCTCGACGGGCGGCTGGACCTGTTTCAGGCCAACGGGCACCTCGACGATCAGATCAACCGCGTGCAGCCGAGCCAGCACTACGCACAGCCGCCGCAGCTGTTCTGGAACTGCGGCGGCGAGTGCCCGCGGCGGTTCGTGCATGCGACCGGGGCCGGCGATCTCGGCGAGCCGCTGGTCGCGCGCGGAGCGGCGTTCGCGGACATCGACGGTGACGGCGATCTGGACCTCGCGATCGCCCAGAACGGCCGCGCGGCGAAGCTCTACCGCAACGATCAGACGCTCGGCAAACACTGGCTGCGCGTGCGCCTGCGCGGCCGGGCGCCCAACACCGATGCGATCGGCGCCGAAGTGCGCCTCGTGGCCGGCGGCGTGACGCAGACCCGCCGCGTGGTTCCGGCGCGCAGTTTTCTATCGCAGGTCGAGGCCACTGTGACCTTCGGTCTTGGCGCGCTCACCACGGTCGACCGTCTCGAAGTGCGCTGGCCGGATGGCAGCCGGCAGCTCGTGCCGGTCGAGGGCGTGGACCGCACCGTCGACATTGCGCCGCCCGCGTGATCCGGCGGCGGATTCTCCCTCTTGTGCTTGTGTCGGCCTGCGCCACGGCGCAGGCCGATCAGGCGTCCGAGCTCCCGGATGCGACGCATCCGCAGGTCGTCGCACTGGCCGAGCCTGACATCCAGGGCGCGGAGCCGGTCATGCAGGCCGCGATCGGCGATGCGCGCAAGCGCCTGAACGCCGCGCTCGCGGCGCCGGTCGATGCAAAGCGACTGGCCGAGGCCTTCGGCGAACTCGCCGCGCTGTATCACAACGTCGGCGTGTACCCGATGGCCGAGACCGGTTATCGCAACGCGCTGGTCTATGCGCCGGCTGATTTCCGCTGGGTCTACTACCTCGCGTGGATTGCCCACTACGACGGCCGTGCCGAGACGGCGCTGGAGCGCTTCGATGCCGCCGCGCGCATCCGCCCGGACTATCCGCCGCTCGGGCTGCGTCGCGCGCAGATGCTGCTCGACCTCGCACGCATCGACGAGGCCGAGCCGCTGTTCCGCGCGGCGCTCGGCGTGCCCGGGCTCGAGGCCGGCGCCGAATACGGGCTGGGCCAGATCGCGCTGCTGCGTCGCGACAACGCCGCGGCGGCCGAGCATCTCGCGCGGGCGCTGGAGCACGATCCGCAGGCCGGACGCGTGCATTACCCGCTGGCGCAGGCGCTGATCGCGCTCGGTCGGCGCGAGGAGGCCAAGGCGCATCTGCAGGCGCCGCGGCATGGCGAACCGCGCGTGGTCGATGAATTCGTCGACGAACTCGAGGCGCTCGGGCGTCAGGCCCGTACGCATTTCATTGACGCGATGCGCGCGGTCAGCGAGCGTCGTTTCGCGGATGCCGTCGCGGCATTCGACCGGGGCCTGGGCGTCGAGCCCGCGAATGCGAATGCGCGTGTGAGCCTCGCGCGCGCGGCCTACCTGACCGGCAGCGAGGATCGCGCGCGTGCCGAGCTTGCGAAGGTCGCGAGTGAACACCCAGACCACGCGTTGGCCCTGTTTCTTCTCGGCGTGCTCGTGGATGTGGATGGCGACACGGCCGCCGCCGAGGCCCACTACCGCGCGGCGCTCGCGGCCGAGCCCGACCATGCCGGTGCGAACTTCGCGCTCGCGGGGCTGGCGATGCAGCGTGGCGATTTCGCGGCCGCCATCGGCTACGATCGCGTCGCCATCGAGGCCGATCCCGACAACCTGCCGGCACGGCTCGAACTCATCAGCGCGCTCGCCAACTCGGGTGCGAGCGAGTCGGCGATCGATGCGGAGCTAGCGCTGGCCGAGTCGCGCCGCATCAAGGGCCCGCAGCTGCGTTACGCGCGCGCCTGGCTGCAGGCGACGGCGACCGAGCCGAGGCTTCGCGATCCGGCCGCCGCTGAAACCACGGCCACGGAGATTGCCCGGACCGTGCCCGTGCCGTCTGTGCACGAACTGCTCGCCTATGCGCGTGCCGCGCAGGGCAAATTCGATTCGGCCCGCGAGGCACTCGGGCCCGTCGTGCAGATGGCGCTGTGGAAGGCGGACTACGCACTCGCCGAGCGCGCGGCACGCTGGGATGCCGCGTTTCAGTCCGGCACGCTGCCGGAGTTGAAACCGTTGTCCGCCAGCGATCCGCTGCTCGCCCGCCCGCGCCTGAACCCGACCATCATCATGCGCGAATACCCGACCGCCCGCGCGCACTAGCGGCGCGTGGACCAGGCTCAACGGTGCGCAGTGCGCACCCTACTCACTGCCAGTTCCCGGGGCGTTGTGGCTGTTGGGAGCCGGGCTCGCGGGCATGATTGCCGTTTCACGCCGCCGCCGGAATTCGTAGCACCGTAGGGTGCGTACCACGCACCGCATTCGGCATTTCAAGCGACCTCCGGTGCGTGGTGCACATCTTCGTTACCTAGAGACCGCTTGGTGTACTCGGGGCATTGGCGGTTTACGAAAGAGTTCTTGCGCCAACGGCGCATCGCACCGGAAATCCAGCAAGCATAAAAAAACGCCGCACCGCGCGCTGGCGGTGCGGCGCTTCTGACGCCGACGCGAGCTTACTTGCTCGGCGTGCTGGCCTGCGGCTGTGCCGGTGCGGCGTAGCCACCGTAGGGATAGCCGTAGCCGCCGTACGGCATGCCGCCCCAGCCGTAGCCCGGATAGCCGCCCCAGCCACCATAGCCCGGGTAGCCACCGCCCCACGGTCCACCCCAGCCACCGTAGCCCGGGTAGCCGCCATGCCAAGGACCGCCGCCCCACGGGCCGCCGCCGTAATAGTCGTCGTTGCCCCACCAGGCGCTGGCGGAGGTCGAACCGATCGTCGCGGCGCTGGCCAGCGCGAGGACCGCGGCAAGTTTCGTGATCTTCTTCATGACTTCAGTACTCCACGTTTTGCACGAAGGAAATTCCACCCCGGATCGGGGCGAAGTTCGAAAAATAGCGAAAATCCATTAGGAATGCGAGACCGCGACCGCTCCGGCATGGCGCCGGTGTGACCTGCGTCAAGCGCGCGCGAATCCGACCGTCCCGGGGCTTGAAACGCCCGCGCCGGTCCCCGTCGCGCCCGAACGCGAGGGTGGGCAGGGTCAGGCCCGGCGCAGATTCACGTCGAGCTGCGGATACGGAATGGTCAGACCGGCGCCTTCGAGGCCCAGCATGATGCGTTCGAGCAGGTCCGAGCGCACGGTCCAGTAGTCGGCGTTGTTGACCCAGGGGCGTACGTTGATGTCCACGCTGGCGTCCGAGAGTTCGCCGACCGCCACCTGCGGGGCCGGATCCTTGAGGATGCGTTCGTCTGCACCGAGAATTTCCTCGATCACGGACTTGGCCCTGCGCAGATCGTCACCGTAGGCGATGCCGAACACCAGATCGATGCGCCGCGTCGGATTCGCCGAGTAGTTCGTGATCGTGCCGCTGTAGATCGCCCCGTTCGGTACCAGCACGGCACGGTTGTCGCCGGTGCGCAGCCGGGTCGAGAACACGTTGATTTCCTCGACCGTTCCGGCGGTGTTGGCGAGTTCAACGAAGTCGCCGGTCTTGAACGGCCGGAACAGGATCAGCAGCACGCCGGCGGCGAAGTTCTTCAGCGAGTCCTGCAGCGCCAGGCCGACGGCCAGGCCTGCCGCGCCAATCAGTGCGATCAGCGAGGTCGTATCGATCCCGAGCTGATGCAGGGCGGCGATGATCACCACCAGCAGCATCATGGCCTTGGCGATGGAGCACAGGAAATTCGACAGGATCGGCGCGACCTTCGCGCGGCGCAGCACGGCGCCGAGCATCTTCACGATCAGGCCCACGACCAGGCGCCCGACCACGAACACGACCAGCGCCAGCGCGATATTGATGGCCCACGGGATCACGTACTGGTGCAGGATCGCTGACGGATCGATGTTCGACAGGGATTCGGGCATGGCAGGCTCCGTCGCGGTTTCGGCGGGGCGGGGCAGTATAGCGACGACCTCGCGGGCGGGCCGGGCGTTGCGGGGACCGACGCGCCGATTACCCCGGCCGGGGCGTGCGGGCACCAGCCCAGATCAGCACCTCTTTCGCGCCGGCCCGGCGCAGGGTGCGGGCGATCTCCGCCGCCGTGCTGCCGGTCGTGACGATGTCGTCGACGATCGCGATCGGGCCGTCCGGCAGTCGTCCGCGGACCTCGAACGCGCCGCGCAGGTTGCGTCTGCGGGCGCTGGCTTCGAGGCCGGTCTGGGCCGCAGTCGCGCGCACGCGACGCAACACATCGAGCCGCACCGGGATCGCCAGCGCCCGGCCGGCGACCCGCGCGATCTCGGCGGCCTGATTGAAGCCGCGGCCAAACAGACGGCCGCGATGCAGCGGCACGGGCAGGATCGCTGCCGGTCGGGTCCGCGGTTCGGCCGCCACGGCATCGGCGAGCGCCGCTCCAAGCACCCGCGCGACGGCGAACCGCTGGCCGAACTTCAGTTCGGTGGCCAGCAGGCGCGCACTGCCGGTGTATACGAGCGGGGCCAGCGCCGCGGCGAACGGCGGCGGATGACGCTGGCAGCGCCCGCACGCCGCACCGGCTGGTGTCGCCGGCGGCAGCGGTTCCGCACAGCGCGGGCAGGCGTGGCGGTTGCGCGGCAGTTCTGCCTGGCAGGGCGGGCACAGATCCGCGCCGTCCACCGCCGCGCCGCAGACCAGACACAGCCGCGGATAGATCGCGTCCAGGAGCCGGGCCGTCCAGTCGTCAACTTTCATGGGGCGCCCTGGTTGACGACGCCCTGCGGGCCGGTGACCATAGCCGTCCGTTTTCCCTGTCCATCGCGAGGAACCGATCATGGCGCAGACCGGCGCGATCCGCCACGACTGGCGCGTAGAGGAAGTCGAAGCCCTGTTCGACTCGCCATTCGCCGATCTGCTGTTCGCGGCGCAGACCGCGCATCGCGCGCATTTCGATCCGAACGCCGTGCAGGTCTCGACCCTGCTGTCGATCAAGACCGGCGGCTGCTCCGAGGACTGCGCCTATTGCTCGCAGAGCGCCCGTTACGACACCGGCCTCGAACGTGAACGCCTGCTGCCGCTGGACACCGTGCTCGAGGAGGCGCGCGCGGCGCGCGAACGCGGCGCGAGCCGGTTCTGCATGGGTGCGGCCTGGCGCAACCCTTCCGGGCGCAGTTTCGAGCGCGTCGTCGAGATGGTGCGCGAGGTCAAGGCGCTGGGGCTGGAGACCTGCGCGACGCTCGGCATGCTGACGCCCGAGCAGGCCGACACGCTGGCGGCGGCCGGGCTCGACTACTACAACCACAATCTCGACACCTCGCCGGAGTTCTACGGCGAGGTCATCACCACCCGGACCTACCGCGACCGGCTCGACACCCTCGAGCACGTGCGCGCCGCCGGCATGAGCGTGTGCTGCGGTGGCATCTTGGGCATGGGCGAGACGCGGCGCGATCGCGCGGCGCTGCTGGTACAGCTCGCGAACCTGCCGCGGCACCCGGAGTCCGTGCCGATCAACCAGCTGATCCGCATCGAGGGCACGCCGCTGGCCGATGTCGCGGGGCTGGATCCGCTGGAATTCGTGCGCACCATCGCCTGCGCGCGGATCATGATGCCGGCCTCGTTCGTACGCTTGTCGGCGGGTCGTACCGAGATGAGCGACGAGTTGCAGGCCCTCAGTTTTCTGGCTGGCGCGAACTCGATCTTCCACGGGGAACGCCTGCTCACGGCCGACAACCCGGACGCCGACCACGACGCGACGCTGTTCGCCAGGCTCGGACTGCATCCGCTGAATCCCGCCAACGCGGCCTCCGCCTGACAGCCATGTTCGAGCTCGCCGCCGCGCTCGATCAGCGGCGCGCCGACGGGGCCTGGCGCGAGCGTCATGCGCTGGCGGCGATGCACGGTCCGGCCGTCGAACGCGACGGGCGGCGGCTGGTGAACTTCTGCGGCAACGACTATCTGGGACTGGCCGCCGATCGAGCCGTGGTCGCAGCACTGATCGCGGCGGCACGCCGGTACGGCGTCGGTTCCGGCGCGGCGCAACTCGTGACGGGCTATAGCGATGAACACGCGGTGCTCGAGCGCGAGCTCGCCGCGTTCACCGGCCGCGAGGCGGCACTGCTGTTTCCGAGCGGCTGGATGGCGAATCAGGGCGCGATCGGCGCATTGCTCGGGCGCGGGGACGCCGTGTTCTGCGACCGCCTGAACCATGCCTCGCTGATCGATGCGGCGCGCGCCAGCGGCGCGCGTTTTGTGCGCTACCGGCATTGTGATCCCGACGATCTCGCGGCACGGCTCGCGGCCACACCGGCGCGCCGACGGCTGATCGTGACTGACGCGGTGTTCTCCATGGACGGTGACCGCGCACCGCTGGCAGCGCTCGCGGCGCTGTCCCGCCAACACGATGCTTGGCTCATGGTCGACGACGCGCATGGCTTCGGCGTGCTGGGCGCCGGCGGTGCCGGCAGCCTCGAGGCCGCGGGCCTCGGTCAGCGCGACGTGCCGGTGCTCATGGCGACGCTCGGCAAGGCGGTTGGTGTGGCCGGTGCCTTCGTCGCCGGCTCACGCGAGCTGACCGACACGCTCACGCAGTTCGCACGCAGTTTCATCTACACGACCGCGCCGCCGCCGGCGCTTGCGGCCGCCGCGCGTGCCGCGATCACGGCGATCCGCACACGGCCCGAGCTGCGGGCGGGCCTTGCCGGGAACGTCGCGCGATTTCGCGCGCGGGCCGCAGCCGCCGGAATTGAACTTTCGCCATCACAGACACCGATCCAGCCGATCCTGTTGGGCTCGAACGAACGCGCGTTGGAAGCGAGTCGGGAACTGGCCGAGGCCGGCTTTCTCGTCACGGCGATCCGTCCACCGACCGTGCCGGCCGGCAGTGCCCGGCTGCGCGTCACCCTTTCGACGGCCCACACCCACGGGCAGATCGACGCATTCGTCGCGGCGCTCGGCGAAGTCCTCGCGGCGCTGCCGACATGAGCCTGTGGTCGCACACCGCGGGGGAGGGGCCGGCACTGGTCGCCGTGCATGGCTGGGCCATGCACAGCGCGGTGTGGTCGGACTTCATGGACCGCCTGCGCGAACGGTATCGCGTGACCTGCATCGACCTGCCCGGCCATGGGCGCAGTGCGAATGTGCCAGTGCCGGATTCGCTGGACGGCTGGGCCGCGGCCTGCGCCGAGGTCGCGCCGCCGCGCGCGATCTGGGTCGGCTGGTCGCTCGGTGCGCAGGTCGCGCTGCGCTTCGCAACGCGCTGCCCGGGCCGCGTCGAGCGTCTGGTGCTGTTCGGTGCCACCCCGCGTTTCGAGCAGGCGGCCGACTGGCCGCACGCCGTGCCGGCCGCCTCGCTGGCTGGATTCAGCCGGGCCGTGGAGTCGCGCCCCAACGACACCATCGAGCGCTTCCTTGCGATCGAGGTCGGTGGCGGGGTCGAGCGGCGCGCGGAGCTGCGGCGCCTGCGCGAGTCCGTGGACGCCGGGCCGGCCGCCGATCCGCAGGGGCTGCGTGTAGGGCTGCGGCTGTTGCGCACGACGGACCTGCGTGCCGAGCTCGCCGCCCTGCGCCGGGCCAGCCTGTGGGTCTACGGCGGCCTGGACACACTCGCGCCGGTGGCCGCGGCCCCCGCCGTGGCCGCACTCGCCGAACACGCGACCACGCACGTGCTGGAAGACGCCGCACACACGCCGTTTCTCGATGCCGCGGAGGTCTGCGCGCGCCTGGTCGCGGATTTCGCCGCCAACGGCCGGCTGCCCGGATGATCGACCCGAAGGCCGCGCGCCGTGCGTTCGATCACGCGGCGACCAGCTACGACGCAGCCGCCGTGGTGCAGCGCGAGGTCGGCCGCCGGCTGATCGAGCGGCTTGCGCTGATGCGCGCGCGGCCGGCGCGTGTGCTCGATCTGGGCAGCGGCACGGGCGAAACGACCGAGGCCCTGGCCGCGGCGCTGCCCGGCGCGCGGATCACCGAACTCGACTTTGCCCCGGCGATGCTCGCGCGGGCACGGTCGCGGGTGCCTTGGGGTGCGCGACTGAAGCGGCGGCGGGCGTTCGTCTGCGCGGACTGCCGGCGGCTGCCGTTCGCGGATGCGAGCTTCGATTTCGTGTTCTCGAACCTCGCCCTGCAATGGGCGCCGGACGCCGACGCGCAGTACCGCGAGATAGCGCGTGTGCTGGCACCGGGCGGGCTGCTGCTGTTCTCCACGCTCGGGTCGGACACCCTCGCCGAACTGCGCGTGGCCTTCGCGGCCGCGGATCACGGTGTGCACGTGCATCCGTTTGCCGATCTGCACGATGTCGGCGATGCGCTGCTGGCCGCCGGTCTCGCCGAGCCGGTCATGGACTGCGAACGGATCACCCTGACCTATGCCGCGGTCGGCGACCTGCTGCGCGATCTCAAGGACCTCGGCGCGCACAACGCCGACAGCGATCGGGCCCGGGGCCTGAGTTCGCCGCGCGCGTTCGCACGCATGCGCGAGCGCTACGAGCGTGAACGCGATGCCGACGGCCGTCTGCCGGCAACCTGGGACATCGTCTATGGACACGCCTGGGGTGCCGCGCCCCGGCCGATGTCCGCGCTGCACGTCGCGCCCCCGCGACGGTGAACGCGGCGCTCGCGCGGATCGCCGCGGCCGGCGGCGCCTTCGTGACCGGCACCGACACCGGCTGTGGCAAGACCGAGGTCAGCGTCGGGCTGGTGGCGGCCCTGGTCGGCGCCGGGCTGCGCGTGGCGGTACTCAAGCCGGTCGCCAGCGGCGCCGAGCCCGATCGGAACGGCGAGCTTCGCAACGACGACGCCGAGCGTCTGCGCGCGGTGGCCAATGTCGATGCGGACCCGGCCGCGGTGAATCCGTACTGCTTCGCGCCGCCGATCGCACCGCATCTCGCGGCGCAGGCGCTGGGCGTGTCGATCCGGTTCGGGAATGTGCTGGCCGCATTGGCGGCGCTGCGGGCCCGTGCCGACGTCGTGATCGTCGAGGGCGCCGGCGGCTGGGCGGTGCCACTGGGCGAGGACGGCGATCTCGGCGCGCTCGCGCTGCGGATCGGGCTGCCGGTCGTGCTGGTCGTCGGGCTCAGGCTGGGCTGCATCAGCCACGCGCGACTGACCGCGCGGGCCGTCGTCGCCGAGGGCGCCGACCTCATCGGCTGGGTCGCCAACGAGGTCGAGCCGGCGCTGCCCGCGCTCGAGGGCAATCTCGCGACGCTGGACCGGATGCTGCCGGCCCCGCGTCTGGCCCGCGTGCCCTACGGTGCCGCGGGGTTCCCCGACCGGCTCGCCGCAGCCTGGTCCGCCGACTGAGCCAACGGGCCCAGCGCCCCGCATAGCTGCTCGACCGCGTCGAGCATCCGGCCGCTGCCGCGGTGCATGGTGTCCGGGTCGACGAACACCACGGGCAGCTGCGTGCCGCTGGCGGCGAACCAGCGCGACCACGGCGCCATGGCCAGCTCGGTCGCGCCGCCCGGCGCGGCAATGACGATCACTTCGGGGCGTGCGGCGAGCACGGCCTCGAACGACACGCTCGGCGTCAGGCCCGGGGCGTCGGCGAACACGTTGCGCCCACCGCAGGCTGCGACACCGTCAGCGATGATGTGGGCGTCGCTGACCGTCATCAGCGGCCGGTGCCAGACCTGGTAAAACACCCGCACCGGCCGGCGCGTGCGGCTCTGGGCGCGCAGTCGCCCGATCCGTTGCTTCAGCCCGGCGGCGTTGCGCGCGGCAGTCGCCGCGTGGCCGGTGAGGGCGCCGATCGCGCGCAGCGTGGCCGGGATGTCGTCCAGGCGGCGCGTTTCGATCCGCAAGACTGGGATCTCGCGTGACGCCAGCCAGTCCAGCGCGCGGCGGTCGCTGCCGCTGGCCCAGGCGATCGCGAGGTCCGGCGCCAGCGCAAGCACGCGCTCACGTTCCAGCAGGGTGGCATCGCCGATCACCGGCAGCTCGCGGGCCGCGGGCGGAAAGCCCGAAAAGCGGCTCACGCCCACGAGGCTCCGGCCGGCGCCGGCCGCAAAGCTCAGTTCGGTCGCCTGTGGCGTGAGCGCGATGACGCGGCGCGCCGGCTGGTCGAGGTGCAGCGTGTGCCCCGAGTAGTCCTCAACATCGATCGCGGTGGCACGGGCCGCCGCGACCAGTAGCAGGAGCGTCAGGCCTGTCCGCAACTGAAGCAATCCACGCGTGGCGGTCGTTCGCCGCCGGCGCTGATCCGGGTGAGGCTCGCGTAGCTGACGTTCAGTCGGTACATGCGCTCGTGGGGTATGCCGGTCAGGTGCACGACGGCGGCGCGGATGATGCCGGCATGACAGACCACCAGCGTATGGCCGGGCGGACCGGCCAGCAGGGCCTCCACGGCTGCCGCGGTACGGGCGATGAACTCACCCAGCGGCTCCGCGCCGGCCGGCCGGTTGTGCAGCGGATTGGCATAGAAGCGGCGGATCTGGTCGGGGTCGTCCGCGCGCAGCTCGGCGCCGGTTCGGCCCTCCCAGGCGCCAAAGCCGACCTCGCGCAGACGCTCGTCGACCTCCACCGGCCGATCGTCGCGCTCGCCCAGCGCGCGCGCAAACTCCACGCAGCGCAGCATCGGCGAACTGACGATGCGCTGCCAGCGACCCGCTTCCTCGCCGACGGTGGCCCACATCTGGCGCCAGCCGGTTTCGCTGAGCGGGTCGTCCACGCGCCCGCCGCGGTAGCGGGTGCCGCCGAGCGGTTCGCCATGGCGCAGCAGATCGATGCGATGGGTGTCCTTCATGCCCGGCCTCCGGCGGCGCGCACCAGCGCGCGAAACTGCGGCCAGTCGAACGCGGGACCGGGGTCGGTCTTGCGCCCGGGCGCGATGTGTTCGTGGCCGACGATGCGCTCCGGGCCGATGCCCGGGAAGCGCTTCTGCAGTGCCGCCGTCAGCGACGCCAGACGGCGGTACTGGGAGGCCGTGAAGCCGTGCCGGTCGTCGCCTTCGAGTTCGACGCCAATCGAGTAGTCGTTGCATTCCGCGCGGCCGGCAAAGCTGGAGCGGCCCGCGTGCCAGGCGCGCCGGTCGACCGGGACGAACTGCACCAGACCGCCGCGGCGGCGGACGAGGAAATGGGCGGAAACGCGCAAGGCGTGCACCTCGGCAAAGTAGGGGTCGGCGGCCGGGTCGAGCCGGTTCAGAAACAGGTCGGCAATCCAGGGGCCGCCGAAGCGTCCGGGCGGCAGGCTGATCGAGTGGATCACGAGCAGGTCGATCGCGGTGCCGGCGGGGCGCTCGTTGTGATTGGGCGAGGCGATGAAGCGCGCGTTTCGCACGCGCTGCGGATTCGCGACGCTAAACTCGATCGGGATCCTGACCTGCATGCGGGTGACTGCCGTCCGTCGGGGGAAGGCGCCGCTCGGCGCCCGGTGCGAACCCGGTCACGGTGTCCGGTACCCGCAGTGCCTAAGGATACGCGAGGATTCATCCACCCCAAAACGAAGCCGCGCATGACGCAACGTGACAACATCATCCCGATCTCCAGCGGCGCAGCATCCGGTGCGCGCCGGCGCATCATGATCGACGATCACGCCCGGCGTCTGCTGGCGAGCTGCCGCGCGACCTCGGCGAATGTGCTGCAGAGCATGGTCACCGAGGTCTTCGAGCACGCCGACGACGCCATGTTTCAGTCCGCCGACAAGGCCGAGCGTGGCGAACAGCAGGCCGCGTACTTCGACGCCATGCTGGTGCTGCGCCGCGAGCGCAAGGCCGTCGAGACGCGCTTCCAGAACGCCCTGCTCGGTCACTTCGACCGCTTCTGGATCGATGCCTCGGCGCCGTACTCGGACGCCGCCGGTCTGGCGCGCAACGCGCAGGAACTGAACATCCTCGGCGAGTCCGAACTGGAGGAATCGCTGGCGGTCAGCAACATGATCGCCAAGGCGCAGAACCGTTTCAGCGGTCCGCTGCATGGTCTGAACCGGCGCTTTTCGGCGCTGACCGGCGGCGCCGCCGTGGTCAACGACGACAACAACCCGCTCGGTCCGAAGGCACTGGGCTATGCGATCCGCGAGGCCGTCGGCGCGATCAAGGTCGACCCGCGCATCCGGCTGGTGATCTACAAGCTGTTCGACCGCTTCATGATCGTGCGGCTCGGTGAACTGTTCGACCCGATCAACGACCTGCTCAAGGACGGCGGCGTTCTGCCGGAGCTGCGCCACGAGGTGGCCGGGGCCGGGAATCGCTCGCGCAGCGCGGCATCGGTTGCGCCGCAGGAGGCGGCGGCCAAAGAGCAGCTCCATGAATTCGCCGGCGAGGCCGGGGCCGACGTGCAGCTCTACGACACCCTGCGCGGCCTGCTCGGGCGTCACCCCGGACGCGCGAACGCGCGCCAGGCCATTCCGCCGGGCATGGCGCCGTTCGAGTCCGACGAGCTGATCACCGCGCTGTCACGCGTGCAGGAGGGCGCGCCGGTGCTGTTGCCGCCTGGCTCGCACGGGGCGTATCTCGGCGGCGGTCGTGAGGTGTTGCTCGAACGCCTGCATGGGCTCGGCGCGCAGAACCGCAACAAGGTCTTCGGCCGTGCCGACAGCGACACGATCGACGTCATCACGATGCTGTTCGAGTTCATCCTCGAAGACACGGCGCTTCCCGACGCCATGAAAGCGCTGCTGAGCCGCTTGCAGATCCCGATGCTCAAGGTCGCCCTGCTCGACCGGCGCTTCTTCTCGCACAAGACCCACCCCGCGCGGCGCCTGCTCAACGCGCTCGCGCAGGCCGCGATCGGCTGGAGCGAGTCCGACGGGCGCGGCGCCGACAGCGTGTTCGCGCGGATCGAGGGCGTCGTCCAGCGCATCCTGGCGGAATTCACCGACGACATCGCGCTGTTCGATTCGCTGCTGGCCGATTTCACGGCGGTCTCCGAGCGCGAGGCGCGCAGTGCCGCGGCGATCGAGCGCCGGGTCACGACCGCGACGCGCGGTCAGCACCGCATGGCCGAGGCGCAGGCGCGTGTCGAAACCGAGGTGCGCAGGCGCATCGGCGAGCGGCAGTTGCCGGAAGCCGTGCTGGCGCTGATCGACGAGGGCTGGCGCGATGTGCTGCGCCTGACCCTGCTGCGCGACGGCGCGGACTCGCAGGAATGGCACAAGCGCCTCGAGGTGCTGGAGCTGTTGATCTGGAGCGTTGAGCCCAAGACCACGCGTGATGCGCGTCAGGCCCTGCTGAACCGCATCCCGGCGCTGCTGCGGGCGGTGCGCGAGAACCTGGGCGGTATTTCGTTCGATCATCGCCGGCTCGGCCATCTGCTGAAGGACTTGCAGGCGCTGCACTTTGCCTGTCTGCGTGGCGAGGGCGATGCGGCCGAGATCGCCGCGGCCGCGGCGGAGACGATCGAGGAGGCCGGCGGCGAAACGGACAGCGCGGCCGCCACGCCGCAGCCGGCGCGTGGTCCCACGGCGCCGGTGGTGCCGACCAGCCGGCACGCCGCCCAGGTCGAGGAGATCGTGCTGGCCTCGCCGAGCAGCCTCGACGAGCATGTCACCGACGAGTTCAGCGCCCAGGCGCGTGAACTCGGCGAGGGTGCCTGGGTCGAGTTCATCCAGGGCGACGACCGCACCGTGCGCGCGAAGCTGGCCTGGAAGAGCGATGTGAACTCGCGCTACGTGTTCGTCGACCGGCGCGGCGCGCGGGTCGCCGAGGTCTCGCCGAACGGGCTGGCCGCCTCGCTGCGAAGGGGCGGCGTGCGCCTGCTCGAACAGGCCGAGGTGCCGTTGATGGACCGCGCGCTGGACGCGATGCTGTCGGTTCTGCGTACCGACTCACGGGCGCCCGCGAAACCGGAGTCTGATCCGGCCTGATCGGCAACCGGGCCGGCCCCATTCAGGCCGGTCCGCATTGCATGGCCCGTCCCCACGGCGATCGGCTATAGTCGCGCCGGATCAATAACACCGGGGGAGCCATGCAAGCCATCCACGATCTGTTGGACCGCCTCAGCGGCATCATCTGGGGCGAATTCCTGCTGATTCCGCTGCTGGCGGTCACCGGCGTCTATCTGACGCTGGGGCTGCGGCTGATGCCCTGGCTGCGGATCGGCGAAGGCTTTCGGCTGCTGTTCCGCGGGCGTCGGCCGAGCGACGGCGCGCCCGGCGACATCACGCCGTTCCAGTCGCTGATGACGGCGCTGTCGGCGACCATCGGCACCGGCAACATCGCCGGCGTGGCGACGGCGATCCATCTCGGCGGACCCGGCGCGCTGTTCTGGATGTGGGTCATTGCGCTGTTCGGCATGGCGACGAAATACGCCGAAGCCGTGCTGGCGGTGAAGTACCGCGAGGTCGACGAACTCGGCCAGCATGTCGGCGGGCCGATGTACTACATCCGCAACGGACTGGGCCCGGGCTGGGCCTGGCTGGGCGGGACGTTCGCGCTGTTCGGCATGATTGCCGCGTTCGGCATCGGCAACACCGTGCAGTCGAATTCCGTCGCCGACGCCATGCAGTCGAACTTCGATGTGCCGCTGTGGCTGACCGGCGTGGTCATGGCCGTGCTGGCCGGCCTGGTGATCCTGGGTGGCATCAAGCGTATCGCCGAGGTGGCGGGCAAACTCGTGCCGTTCATGGCGATCGCCTACGTGGTCGGCGCGCTGGTCATTCTCGTGGCGCATGCCGGAGCGCTGCCGGCGGCGTTCGCGACCATCTTCGACAGTGCCTTCAACGGCACCGCCGCGACCGGCGGCTTCGCGGGTGCAACGGTCTGGGCCGCGCTGCGGTTCGGCTTCGCGCGCGGAATATTCTCGAACGAATCCGGACTCGGCTCGGCGCCGATCGCGCACGCGGCGGCCCGCACCAATGACCCGGTGCGTCAGGGCAAGATCGCGATGCTGGGCACGTTCATCGACACCATCATCGTCTGTTCGATGACCGGGCTGGTGATCGTCGTGACCGGCGAGTGGACCAGCGGTGCGACGGGCGCGGCGCTGTCGTCGAGCGCGTTCAGCAACGGCATCGCCGGTGGCCAGTACATCGTGACCTTCGGGCTGGTGATCTTCGCGTTCACCACGCTGCTGGGCTGGAGCTACTACGGCGAACGCTGCGCGGAGTATCTGTTCGGTACGAAGGTGATCCTGCCCTACCGCATCCTGTGGATCGCGGCGATCTTCGGCGGCTCAATCGTCAAACTCGGTCTGGTGTGGGTGTTCGCCGACGTGCTCAACGGCCTCATGGCGCTGCCGAACCTCGTCGCGCTGCTGCTGCTGAGTCCCGTCGTGTTCGCCATCACGCGCGAGGCCGGACGGCGGCGTGATCGGGACGCCTGATGATGTCGGCACGGTAGTCGCGCGCGCCGTCGAGGAGGACCTCGGCGCCGGCGACGCCAGCGCCCTGCTGATTCCGCCCGCTGCCGCGGGCCGCGCGCGGGTGATCGCGCGCGAGTCCGCCGTGGTCTGCGGCCGGCCGTGGTTCGACGGCGTGTTCGAGTATCTCGATCCGCGCGTGCGCGTCAGCTGGCAGATCGCCGAGGGCGAGTGGGCCGCGCCCGCTGCCTGCCTGTGTGAACTAACCGGGCCCGCGGCGAGTCTGTTGACCGGCGAGCGCACGGCGCTGAATTTCCTGCAAACCCTGTCGGCGACGGCGACCGTGACCGCCCGCTATGTCGAGCGGGTCGCCGGCACCGGCGCGCGCATCCTCGATACCCGCAAGACCGTCCCCTGCCTGCGTACGGCACAGAAATACGCCGTGCGGGTCGGCGGCGGCAGCAACCATCGCATGCGCCTGGACGACGCCATCCTGATCAAGGAAAACCACATCGCCGCGAGCGGCTCCATCGAAGCGGCCCTGGGTCGGGCGCTGGCGCACGGTCACGGGCTGGAGGTCGAGATCGAGGTGGAGTCCGTTGCCGATCTCGAGCGCGCGCTGGCCGCGGGTGCGGCGCGCGTGCTGCTGGACAATTTCAGTCTCGCCGATCTGCGCGCGGCCGTGGAACTGAACGCCGGGCGTGCGCGGCTGGAAGCGTCCGGTGGGGTGTCGCTGGACAATGTCCGCGAGATCGCGCTGACGGGCGTCGATGACATCTCGGTCGGCGCGTTGACCAAGAACGTCTCGGCGGTCGATCTGTCGATGCGTTTCCTGCCGGCGTGAGCGCGCGGCTCGAACCGGCCTATTCGCGTCGCGGCGGCACCGGCATCGGAAACGGTGTGACGTTGGATGTGGTGTCGCCCGCATCGCCGATGCGCGCGACGCCGGCTTTCTTGACCTCGTCGATGCGTACGACCGCGTGCATGGGCACCAGCGTGCGGTCGACACCGCTGAACTCGCGCTTGAGCTGTTCCTCGTGCGGATCGACCACGACGCGATCGGTCTCGCTGAAGCGCAGCCCCTCGATCGCGACAAAGCCGAACAGCTCGGCGCCCGTCACGCGGCTGGCATAGACTTCATAGACCTTGCCCTGGTTGTGGAAGATCACACGAAAAACGGGTTTCTTCGGCATCGGTCGGATTCAGGTCGACAGTCGCTGTCTGGCAGGCGGGACGGGGCGGCCGGGCATCCGGCTGCGCATGCAGGCCCGGCGTTCGGCGCCCTGAAGAATACCACCGCGGGCCGTGCGCGCGGATTCACCCTGATCGAGGTGATCGTCGCGATCGCGCTGTTTGCGACGCTCATGGTGATCGTCGGCAGCGGGCTTGCGCTGGCCATTCGTTCCGCCGAGCGGGTGGACACCCGCGCCGCGCGCAGCGAGGACCTGCGCATCGTCCAGCAGCTCGTGCGCCGGCAGCTCGCGCAGACGATGATCGCCTGGCGGACCGACGCCGACGACGGCCAGGTCTTCGCGTTCGAGGGGCGGCCCGATTCGATCGAGTTCGTTGCGCCGATGCTCACGCATCTCGATCTCGGCGGGCTGTACCGCCAGCGCCTGTGGCTCGTCGACGGTGACCATGGCGTCGAACTGCACATGGCCTGGCAGCCGCATTTCGCCTCCGACGCGAGCCTTAAGTTCGGCGACGACGACACGGATCAACCGTGGGATGCCGTCGTCATGGTCGAGTCCCTCGATGCCGGGCGCCTGGAGTACTACGGTCCGAAAGACCCGGGTGACGAGGATTCGGTCTGGCAGGACGAATGGCTGGAACGCGCCGAGCTGCCGCTCGCGGTGCGTGTGCAGCTGGGCGCCGACGGCGGTCCATGGCCCGAGGTCTACGTGGCGCTCGCCGGACGCGCGGTTTCATCCGTGCGGCCCGGCGCGAGCTTTCCGCGGCCCGGCGACCGCCAGCCGATCCCGCAGACCGACAGCGATGGGGGGACGCGCCGGTGAGCGACCGACTCGCGGAGCGCGGGGTGGCACTGCTGGCGGTGGTCTGGACCGTCGCGCTGTTGACCGTGCTGGCCGCCGCGTTTACCTCGACCACGCGCACCGAGACCCGGCTTGCGCGCAACGTCGTCGAACAGGCCCAGGCGCGTGCCGTTGCCCAGGCGGCGCTGAATTACGTTGCCTTCGACCTGCTGCGACCGGTCGACCAGCGGCGCTTTCCAGCCGATGGCACGGCCGTGCCTTGGACCTTTGCCGGGTTTGAGACCGTGCTGCGCATCAACGATGTGGCTGGGCGGATCGATCTGAACGCCGCGGACCGGGAAACGCTCAGTGGTGTGTTCGAGCAGGCCGGCGTCGAGGCGGGCGATCTCGATCGCGTGCTCGACGAGATCGAGGACTGGCGGGATGTCGATGACCTGCGGCGGCTCAGCGGCGCCGAGGATGAGGACTACCGTGCGGTCGGCCGGATGGCCGGCGCGAAGGATGCGCCCTTCGAGTCCGTCGACGAGCTGCAGCAGCTGCTGTCCGTGGATGCGCGGCTGGTCGCGCGGGTGCGCGACGCGCTGACCGTGTACTCGGGCAGTGCGAAGGTCTCCGCGAGTGTGGTCTCTCCCGGTGCGCTGCACGCGCTGCCCGGCGTCGACCACGAGCTGATCGACCAGTACCTCGAAGAGCGCGCAGCGGCGCACCGTGACGGGATCGAGGCGCCGCAGGTTCCCGTGGCCGGTCTGGGTTTGTCGGGTGCGGAAGGCAGAGCTTATATTGTGGAGATCAGCGCCCGTTCTCCGGGCGGCGTCAAGGGTTCGCTTGCGGTTACGCTGATGCCCGGTACCATCGACGGCTTCCTGCGCACGATCGAGTGGCGCGAACAAGGCATCTGAATGCACACCAGCGCCCGATCTGACCGACCCTCTGGCACGCGCGAAGCCGCGCGCCGCGAAACCGCAGTGACCGGAGTGAGCCGCCCATGGCATTAGGCGCGGGAGCCATCGGTCAAGCGCTGGGCGGACGCAATTCGACGCTCGCGCGCCTGTGGGGCTGGTGGCGCGAAGGCCTGGCCGGTTGCATTCCCGCAGCCGTGCGCACGCGCATCGCGGCGGGCGATGCACCGCTCGCGGTTCGCCGCAGCGGGGACGGCTGGCAGATCAACGGCGAGGCGGGCGATCCGCTGCGGACTGAAGAACTCGCGCTGCACCTCATCGAGCGAACCGCCGGTCGCCCGCGTGCGACCGTGCTTCAGCTGGAATCCGGCGAGGTTCTGGTCACCCGTGTGGTGCTGCCGCGCGCGGCCGAAGAGAACCTGCGCGAAGTGCTGGGCTTTGAAATGGAACGCCGCACGCCGTTTCGCGCCGAGCAGGTCTATTTCGACTACGTCGCCGAAACCGGCGAAGCCGACGCCCAGCATGTCGCCGCGCGCCTGTTCACAACGGCGCGTGCGGGTGTCGATGCGGCCATTGCGGAACTCGGCCGCGGGCATGTGGAGATCGCCGGGGTCAGCGTGGACGGTGCACCGCGCTCGCTCAACCTTCTGCCGGTCGAAAAGCGTCCGCGCGGGCGCTCGTCCGCGGGGCTGAATCTGCTGCTGGGGCTGGTGCTTCTGGGGCTTGTCGCCGCGGCGCTCGCCTTGCCGGTGCATCAGCAGGGCAAGGCGCTCGATGCCCAGGCGGCGCAGCTTGCGAAGGCACGCGAGCAGGCCGATGCGGTCATCAAGCTGCGCGAGGAGGCGAGTATTCTCGAGCGCGCGCAGCGGTTTGCAATCGAGCGACGCATTGCGGTTCCGCATGTCCCCGACCTGCTGCTCGAAGTGACGCACCTGTTGCCGGATTCCACCTGGGTGCAGCAGATCAGCTACGAGAAGGGCAGGCTCGAACTGCGCGGCGAATCCAGCGAGGCCTACGCGCTGATTCCGCTGCTCGAGGCCTCGCCGCTGTTCGAAGACGTCAAGTTTCGCTCGACCGTCACCCAGAACACGCGCACGAGTCGCGAGCGCTTCCATATCGAAATGCGCGCGCGCATGGGCGGCGAGCTGGCGCCGCCGGATGCGCCTGGTGCAACAGGCGACCCGCCAGGAGAAGGCCGTTGAAGTCGCGCATGGGACGGATCCTGCATTGTGGTGCCGCGCTGGCGCTGCTGCTGCTGCTGGTCGCGGCCGTGTATATCGTCGTCTACGATCCGCTGGTGACCGAGTATCGGGTCAATTCGCAACGCATCGACCAGCGCGCGCGCCAGATCGCCGCGACCCAGGGTGTGATCGATTCGGGGCCGGCGGTGCAGGCGCGCGTCGAGCGGCTGCGTGCCGATACCAGCTTCGCAACGCTTTATCTGCCGGACGCCTCGGATGTGCTCGCCGCGAACCGGTTGCAGCAGCAGGTCAAGGAAATCGTCGAGGCCGCCGGCGGCACCCTGCTGTCCTCGCAGAAGCTGCCGACCCGCGCCGAGTCGCCGTTCGAGGCCGTCGCCGTGCGCGTCAACATCAGCGGTGATACCGAGGCCGTCGCCTCCGTGCTGCACAGCATCGAGAGTCAGGCCGAGCCGCTGCTGATCCTTGACGAGTTGCAATTGCAGTCGCGAAACCGTCGGCAGACCCGGCGTGTGGACAACAAGCGCGTGGTCGAAAGCATCACGGACGTGACGGCGACCTTCGACATCACCGGCTATCGGCGCGAGGTGCCGTGACGTGAAACGCGCGCGTTCCACGAATCCGCTCACGGCGGCCCTGCTGGTCCTGATTGCCGTCGCGTGCGCGGTTACGCTCTACCACGTACTATGGCCGGTGCGTGCGCCGACCTTGCCGCCGACGCCACCAGAGGTCGAGGTGACACAGTCGGACGCGCCGATTCCCATCGCCGGGCTGGGCGTGCCGCCATTCGATCACTACGCGGAAATCGTCGATCGTACGGTGTTTCGTGAGGATCGCCGCAAGCCGCCGCCCGAGCAGACCGAGGTCAGCGAGGAGCCTGACGACGAACCGCCACCGCTCGAACCGCCGGCCTACGATCTCATCGGTGTGGTCACCACTCCGGATCGAAATCTTGCCCTGCTGCGGCCGCGATCGGGCGGCGACGTGGTACGCCTGCCGGTCGGTGCGGAACTGGAAGGCTGGCGGATCACGAACATCGACAACACGAACCTCAGCGTCGAAAATGCCGGCCGTACACTGAACATGGAGATCGACCGCACGTCGAAGCCGTCGGCGCCGGCGCGTCCCGCGTCGCGGGCCGCACCTGCGGTCCCCGGGGCCGCCAAGCCCGCCAGCGTCCCGGCCGGAATGCCGGCCAATCCGGCGGCGCCGAATGCCGCGGCGGAGGTGCGTCGGCGGGCACAGGCCGCCGCGCGCGCCGGACGCCGTAGCGCGAACCCGGCAGCCCCAACGGTCGAGCGCGAGTTTCGCTATCGCAAGTCGCCGTGGGCCGTGCAGGAAGAGGCTGCACGCAAAACCAAGTCGCAGTCCGATGGCGCATCCGACGCGGGCGGCTGACCGTGACCGGCGCGGGCTTGAACCACCGCCGCGGCCGACGTTCGAACTGGTACCGGTCTCAAGACGTGCGCACTGACAAGAACATCAATCGGGAACCCGAAAGCGTGATTGCAAAGCTCACTTCCGCCGTGCGTGCGCTCGGCGTCGCCGGCCTGGTCTCGATTGTCGGGGCCTGTGCCACGCCACCCGCGTCCGAAGGGCCGGCGGCCCCGCTGCCGCGCGAGCTGACCGGCACGACGGCGCCGCCGCCGGGACTGCCGGCGAGCGTTGACCTGTCCGACCGGGCTCTCGCTGCGGGTGATGATGAGTCTCGCGAGACACAGCTGTTTCCGGGCTCGGGCCGGTTTACCGCCGACCCGAAGGGCCCGCCCGGGCCGGGTCGTGATGCCGGCGGTGGCAAGGTCACGCTGAACTTCCAGAACACCGATGTGCGCGAGGTCGTGCAGTCGGTGCTCGGCGACATCCTGCAGGAGAACTTCGTGATCGACCCGGGGGTCGTCGGCGCGGTGTCGATCACCACGGGACGGCCGATCGCGCGCAACGACCTGCTGACCGTGTTCGAGGACCTGCTGCGTTTCTACGGCGTGGCCCTGGTCGCCGATGGCAAGCTCTACAAGGTCGTCATGCTGGACAAGGCCGTCGCGGGCAATCTGCGCCCGCAGGCCGGCGCGAACCTGTCAGCGATCGGCTACAGCGTGCGCGTGGTACCGCTGGCGTTCATCAGCGCCACGGAGATGGAAAAGCTGCTCAAGCCGTTCGCGCCGCCGTCCGGGATCCTGTCGGTCGACCCGGCGCGAAATCTACTGATGCTGGCCGGTACGGCGCGTGATCTGGCGCGCATGCAGGAGACGATCGACGTCTTCGACGTGAACTGGCTGGCGGGCATGTCGGTCGGCATCTTCCCGGTTCGCTTCGCCGACCCGCAGACCCTGGTCGGCGAGCTAGACAAGGTGCTCGGCGCGGGCTCGGAATCGCCGGTGTCCGGGCTGTTCCAGTTCCTGCCGATCGAGCGGCTGGAATCGGTGCTCGTCATCACCCCGCAGCCCGCGTACCTGGAACAGGCGCGCATCTGGATCGACCGGCTCGACTCGGGCGCCGGAGAGGTGCTCGGCGAACAGCGCCTGTACGTCTATCAGGTGCAGAACAGCGAGGCGGCGCATCTGGCCGATCTGCTGCAGGACGTCTTCGAGGTTTCGGGCGGCAGTTCGTCGAGTTCGACGCCGGCCGCACGCACGGCGCCGAATCGCCAGCAGACCAGCGTGAGCTCGACCAGCAAAGACAAAAAGGACGAAAAGAAAAACGACAAGACCACCCAGAACCGGCGTACGACCCGTGCGTCTGCGGATGGCGACAAGACCGGTGCGATCGACCGCGAACAGGTCCGGGTCATCGCCGACGAAGACAACAACGTGCTGCTGATCCTCGCCTCGCCGCGCGATTACCGCATCATCGAGGAGACGCTCAAGCGTCTGGATGTGCCGCGTCGCCAGGTGCTGATCGAGGCGACGATCGCCGAGGTCAGCCTGACCGGCAATCTCGAGTACGGCGTGCAGTGGTACTTCAAGAACAGCGGCATCAAGGCCTTCGGCGATGCTTACACCGGCACCGGTGCGGTGTCCGGCAACGTCGATTCGCTGTCCATCGGCCAGACCGGCGCGGCCATCGCCAACGGCTTCAGCTATGCGCTGACCGATGCCGGTGGCGTGGTCAGTGCGTTCCTGCAGGCGCTGGCGCGCGATTCGAAGGTGCGCATCCTGCAGGCGCCGCACCTGATGGTGCTCGACAACGAATCGGGCAACATCCGGGTCGGCAATCAGCAGCCGGTGTTCACCTCGACCACCCAGAACCTCGACCAGACCGGTGGTGTGACGAACAACATCGTCACCAACCAGATCCAGTTCAAGGACACCGGCATCTCCCTGGATGTCACCCCGCGCATCAACGCCGGCGGGCTGATCACCATGGAACTGACCCAGGAGGTCACCGACGTCGGCCAGATCGACACGGCCACGGGGCAGCGCTCATTCCTGCAGCGCACGATCGAGAGCGTGATCGCGGTGCAGTCGGGCCAGACCATCGTGCTCGGCGGCCTGATCCAGGACAACCAGACGCGTGGCAAGAGTGGCGTGCCGCTCCTGTACCGGCTGCCGGTGATCGGCAACCTGTTCGGATCGACCAACGACAGCCTGTCGCGCACCGAACTCATCGTGCTGATCACCCCGCGGATCATTCGCGACTCCGACGAGGCGAACAAGGTCACCGAGGAGATGCGCCAGCGCCTCAACCAGGCCTTCGGCATCTACGATTCCACGCTGCCGCAGATTCGCAACCTGACCCGCGAATCGTCGCCGTGACGGACGGCGCCGGGCGTCGGCTGATGGCTTACGACGCCCTGGCGGTGTCCACGCGGTAGTCCGCGCCGATCACAAAGCCAAAGGTCGAGCCACGGCCCGGGGCCGAGTCGATCGCAAGTTTCGCGCCGTAGCGATCGAGCACATGCTTGACGATCGCGAGCCCCAGTCCGGTTCCACCCGCCTCGCGCGAGCGGCCGGCGTCCACGCGGTAGAAACGCTCGGTGAGCCGGGCGTGGTGTGCCGCCGGGATGCCGGGCCCCGAATCCTTCACGCTGAACCGCACGCCGTCGCCGGTGGTCGCGAGACGGATCTCGATCGCGCCGCCGGCCGGTGTGTAGCGCACCGCGTTGACGAGCAGATTCGCCAGTGCAGCGCGCAACTCGTCGACGAAGCCGACGATCCGCACGCCGGATTCGATCCTTGCGTCGATGGCGTGCCCGCCCTCGCGGCGGCTGAGTTCGGTTGCCTCGTCCACGCAGGCGCGCGCGAGGCCCGACAGGTCCACCGGCTCGCCGGCCTCGCTCGCGTCGCGTGCGCGTTCGAGCCGGGCCAGCAGCAGCAGATCCTCGACGATGCGCGTCATGCGCTCGGTCTGGCGTTCCATCCAGCCCAGCGGCCGGGCCCAGGCGGGGTCTTCCGACGCCTGCATGCGCAGTTGTTCGATCGAGCCGGACAGCACGGTCAGCGGTGTGCGCAGCTCGTGCGAGGCGTTCGCGACGAAGTCGCGCTGTAACTGCTCGCTCCTGCGCTGCGCGGTGATGTCGCGGGCGGTCAGCAGGAAGGCGCGCTTGCCGTAGGGCACGGCGCGCAGCGCCAGCGCCGGGCGATCGAGTGTCGCGTCCACGGTGACCGGCTGGTTGAAATTTCGCTGTTGCAGATAGCGCGTGAACTCGGGCGCGCGCACGAGGTTTGCGATGGACTGGCCGGTGTCCTCGCCATGCAGGGCCAGGAGTTTCTTCGCGGCGGGATTCGACCACTGGATTTCGAACCGGTCGTTGAGCTCGAGCAGCGCGTAGGGCAGCGCGCGCACGGACTGGTTCAGGCGCTTGAGTCGCTTGCCGAGCTTGCGCTTGCGCTCGCGCGAGCGGCGCTCGCGCACGTCGACGCGGTAGAACACGAAACCCCACACGCCAAACGGATCGGGCGGCGGGGTGCGTCCCTCGCGACTGAGCCAGCGCAGCAGCCGGGCGAGGTTGTAGGCGTGCCAGACGAGGTAGGCAAGCCCGCCGACCGCCAGCGGCAACAGCCCGAGATCGTGGGTCTGGCCGATGATCAGCAGCGCCGCGCTCGCGAGCACGACCAGCCATAGTTCACTGCGCCATGGTGAGAGATGGCCCATGGCAGATCAGGCGGACATCGCGGCGGTGGTCGTGCTCAGCCCGCCGGCGAGAACCGGTACCCGGCGCCGCGAACCGTCTGTACCAGACTGTCGGCGCCGGTCGGCTCCAGTGCCTTGCGCAGCCGGCGGATGTGCACGTCGACGGTACGTTCCTCGACATACACGTTCGTGCCCCAGACCGAATCGAGCAGCTGCGTGCGGCTGTAGACGCGGTCAGGATGCTGCATGAAATGACGCAGCAACCGGAACTCGGTCGGTCCCAGATCCACGCCCTCGTCGGAGGCGGTGACGCGGTGGCTGGCGAGGTCCATGCGCACCGGGCCGATCTGCAGCACCTCGGTACCGCCGCCGCCGGTGCCGCGGCGCAGGTTCGCGCGCATGCGCGCGAGCAGTTCGCGCATCGAGAACGGCTTGGTCACATAGTCGTCGGCGCCATTGTCGAGCCCGCGCACGCGGTCGGTTTCCTCGCCGCGCGCCGTGAGCATGATCACCGGTGTTTCGGCCAGCCGCGGCTCGCGGCGCATCCGCCGCAGCAGCTCGACCCCGTTCAGGTCCGGCAGCATCCAGTCGAGCAGCACGAGATCCGGTGTCGTGTCGGCCATGCGGGCCCAGGCGCTGAGGCCGTCGGGCGCGGAGTCGACGGTATAACCCGCGGACTCGAGCGAAAACACCAGCATTTCGCGCAGGTCCGGCTCGTCGTCGACGACGAGCACCCGTGCGCCGGCGTCGTGCTCAAGGGTTCGCGAGTTCGCGTTCGAGCTCATCGATGGAGATATGCCGGACATCGCGGCCTCGCACGAGATAGATCACGTATTCGCAGATGTTCTTCGAGTGGTCGCCGATCCGCTCCAGCGAGCGCACCACCCAGATCAGCTGCTGGTAGGCGTCGGCGGCGGACGGCTCGGTCTTGATCTCGTCGCCGAGTTCGCCGAGCAGCGCGGCATAGCGGCTGTCGACGGCCTTGTCCTTTTTGGCCGCGGCGATCGCCGCGTCGACGTCCATGCGCACGAAGGCGTCCAGTGCGTCGCGCAGGCTCTCTCGCACCATCGCGCCGAGTTCGTTGATGTGCTCGATCAGCCGCTCGAAATGCGGCACCGTGGTTGCCGCGAGGCGGATCGCCATCTTCGCGATCTTCTCGGATTCGTCGCCGATGCGCTCGATGTCCGTGATCGTCTTGATGATGGCCATGACCATGCGCAGGTCGCCCGCGGCCGGCTGGCGCCGCGCGAGGATGTAGGTGCAATCCTCGTCGATGCTGACCTCCTGGGCGTTGACCCGGTGGTCGGTGCGTACGACGTAATCGGCGAGTTCGGTGTTGCGCTCGTTGAGTGCCGTCAGGGCGTCGCTGATCTGGCGCTCGGCGAGCCCACCCATCGCCAGCGCGCGCGAGCGCAGGCTTTCGAGTTCCTGATCGTAGCGATGGAGGATGTGGCGGCCAAGATTCATGCGGTTGGTGACCATGGAGTTCAGTGCCGGGCAGGGTAACCGAGGAAACGTTACATCTATATTACAGCCGGGGATCGGGTTTGCCTGTTCTGTCATCTGTCCGTCACCGGCGCAGCGGCGCGGTTTTTCCGGCCGGAGCGCCCGGCGCCTGGTGTCACACGGCTGTCACAACGCAGGGGTAGTCTTTCCGCCCGTCAACCGTCCCTGTTTGATTGGAGAATCTACTGTGTTGAAGAAGATCACCTTGGCCGTCGCGGCGCTGACCGCGGCCACCGCCGGGTCCGCCGCCCTGGCGCGCGACACCATCAATATCGTCGGTTCGTCGACGGTGTATCCGTTTTCCACGGTCGTCGCCGAGCGCTTCGGCCGCACCACCAAGTTCCCGGCGCCGAAGGTCGAGTCGACCGGTTCCGGTGGTGGCCTGAAGCTGTTCTGCGCCGGTGTCGGCGTCGAGCATCCGGACATCACCAACGCCTCGCGCCGCATCAAGTCTTCCGAAGTGAAGACCTGCGCCCAGAACGGGGTCAAGGAAGTCATCGAGGTCAAGGTCGGCTATGACGGCATCGCGATTGCGAACTCCAAGCAGCATCCGCGCTACAGCCTGACCCGCAAGGAGCTGTACCTGGCCCTGGCGAAGGAGATTCCGGATCCGAAACAGGGTGACGAGCCGTATGATGCCGGCCGCTTCATCCCGAACCCGCACAAGACCTGGAAGGACGTGAACCCGGCTCTGCCGGCGGAGAAGATCGAGGTGCTCGGTCCGCCGCCGACCTCCGGCACCCGTGACGCTTTCGTGGAACTCGTGCTCGAGCATGGCTGCGAACAGAAGAAGTGGGTCAAGGCCCTGGCGAAATCCGACAAGAAGCTGTTCAAGGAAAAGTGCTTCACGGTGCGTGAAGACGGCGCCTACATCGAGGCCGGTGAGAACGACAACCTAATCGTCGACAAGCTCGCGGCCAATCCGTCGGCGCTCGGCATCTTCGGTTTCAGCTTCCTCGACCAGAACCTGGACAAGGTGCAGGGCTCGCTGATCGAAGGCGTGGCGCCGGAATTCGACTCGATAGCCGATGGCAGCTACCCGGTCTCGCGTCCGCTGTACTTCTACGTGAAGAAGGCACACATCGGCGCCGTGCCCGGCATTGAGGAATACGTCGCCGAGTTCACCAGCGAGAAGGCCTGGGGCCCGGAGGGCTACCTCTCCGAGAAGGGTCTGATCCCGATGCCGGACGCCGAGCGCAAGAAGTTCTCGGCCGACGCCAAGTCGCTTGCGCCGCTGTCCATGTAAGGTGCGGGGAGCGCACGGGTTGTAATCTGACCCGTCACGAAACGGGCGGCCGGGACCCAACCCCCGGCCGCCCTTTTTCGCTCAACCGGTTAGCCATCCAATGCCCATTTCCACCCTGCTTCTCGTCATCGTCGGGCTGGCCGTGCTGGCGTTCGCCCTGGGGCGGCGGCGCGCCTTCGCCGTGGCCGGCGGTCGGCGCAGCCGGCTGCATTCGCTGCCCGCGCATTACGGCTGGATGGTGGCGCTGTGGGCGCTGTTGCCGGCCTTGCTGATTACCCTGATCTGGGCATTCGTCGGCGAGCGCGTGATCACCCAGATGGTGGTCGGCGATCTTCCAGCCGAAACGCGCGCGCTGGAGCCGTCGCGGCTCGGTCTGGTCCTGAACGACATCCGCAACGTGGCGACCGGCCGAATCACCTCGGCGACGCCCGATGCGATGACGCTGGAGGCGGCCGACAACTATCGGTCCCTGCAGTCCGGCGGCCAGATCATCCTGAGCGTGACCGTATTCGCGGTCATGATCCTTGGTGCGGCCCTGGCCTGGCGCCGCATCGATCCGCGGCTTCGTGCGCGGCAGTCCGTCGAATGGATCGTGCGCAGCCTGCTGATTGCCTGTTCATTGATTGCGATCCTGACGACGATCGGCATCGTGCTGTCGGTGCTGTTCGAGTCCATCCGCTTTTTCAATCTGGTGCCAGTCACCAATTTCGTGTTCGGCCTGGAGTGGAGCCCGCAGACGGCGATTCGCGAGGACCAGGTCGGCTCGTCCGGCGCGTTTGGCGCCATACCGCTGTTTGCCGGCACATTGCTGATTTCGGCGATCGCCATGCTGGTCGCGGCCCCGACCGGGTTGCTGGCGGCCATTTATCTTTCGGAATACGCCAGCGCGCGGGCACGCGCGATCTTCAAACCCGTGCTGGAGATCCTGGCCGGCGTGCCGACCGTGGTCTATGGCTTTTTTGCCGCCCTGGTCGTGGCCCCCACGATTCGGGGGTTCGGCGAGAGCATCGGTCTTGACGTCGCATCCGAAAGCGCGCTGGCGGCCGGACTGGTCATGGGCATCATGATCATTCCGTTTGTCTCGTCGCTGTCCGACGACGTCATCACCGCCGTTCCACAGGCGATGCGCGACGGCTCGCTCGCGCTCGGCGCCACGCGATCGGAAACCATTCGCCGCGTCGTCCTGCCGGCCGCCCTGCCCGGCGTCGCCGGCGGCATGTTGCTGGCGGTCTCGCGCGCGATCGGCGAGACCATGATCGTGGTCATGGCCGCGGGCCTGTCGGCGAACCTGACGGCGAACCCGCTCGAGGCGGTGACGACGGTAACGGTCCAGATCGTGACCTTGCTGGTCGGCGACCAGGAATTCGACAGCGCCAAGACCCTTGCGGCCTTCGCGCTCGGGCTGATGCTGTTCGTCGTCACGCTGATGCTGAACGTGATCGCCCTGCATATCGTGCGCAAATATCGGGAACAGTATGAGTAACAGCGAGAAGGCGCCGGCGATTGAACGCGTCAAGGCCGGCCTGCGCCGGCGTTACGCGGCGGAGCGTCGGTTCCGTCTGTATGGCCAGTTCGCCGTACTTTTCGCGCTTGCCGTGCTCTCGCTGCTGTTTGTCAGCATCTTCAGCAATGGCTATCAGGCGTTCGTGCAGACGCACCTGCGACTGGACATCACGGTCGATGAGGCGAAGATCGACCGCGACAATCTTCGCCGAAGCGATTTCGGCGGCATGGTCAAGGACGCCGTGCGAGACCTGTTCCCCGAGGTCACCTCGCGGCGCGACCGTCGGCAGTTGGCCAGCCTCGCGAGCCCCGGCGCGGAGTTCATGCTGGGCGACCTTGTGCGCGCCGACCCGTCCCTGGTCGGCACCACGCAGACGCTGTGGGTGCCGGTCGATGATGACTTCGACATGCTTGCCAAGGGCTACATCGATCGCAATGTCGCCGAGGGCGACCGGCGGCTGAACGATCAGCAGATCGCCTGGTTCGACAAGCTCGTCGCCGACGGCCGCATCGACAAGCGGTTCAACACCACGTTCTTCAACGCGGGCGATTCGCGCGAACCGGAGCTGTCCGGCATTCGTGGCGCGCTGACGGGTTCGATCCTGATGCTGCTGGTCACGCTGGTGCTATCGTTCCCGATCGGCGTTGCCGCGGCGATCTACCTTGAGGAGTTCGCGCCGCAGAACCGGTTCACCGACTTCATCGAGGTCAACATCAACAACCTCGCGGCCGTGCCGTCGATCGTGTTCGGTCTGCTCGGCCTTGCCGTGTTCATCAACTTCTTCGGCCTGCCGCGTTCCGCACCGATCGTCGGCGGCTTGGTGCTGACGCTCATGACCCTGCCGACGATCATCATCGCGAGCCGTGCGGCGCTGAAGGCCGTGCCGCCGTCGATCCGCGAGGCTGCGCTGGGCGTCGGCGCATCCAAGGTGCAGGCGATCTTTCATCACGTTCTGCCGCTGGCCTTGCCCGGCATGCTGACCGGCACGATCATCGGCATGGCGCAGGCGCTCGGCGAGAGCGCGCCGCTGCTCATGATCGGCATGATCGCGTTCGTCGTCGATATCCCCGGCGGCGTGTTCGATCCGGCGACGGCGCTGCCCGTGCAGATATACCTCTGGTCCGACAGCCCCGAGCGCGCGTTCGTCGAGCGCACCTCGGCCGCCATCATGGTGCTGCTCGGATTCCTGATCCTGATGAACGCTGCGGCCGTGATGCTGCGCAAACGTTTCGAGCGCCGCTGGTAGACCCGGCCGCTGCATTCCTTGGCGGAAATTGCCCATGACTACGATGACAGACGAAGTGCTTGATGACGCGCGGACCGCGAGCGAGGTCGACGACCCGATCGAGGTGCGCGGCCATGCCGTGGTCGATCGCGAGAGCCGCAAGACGGTCGGCACGGTGACCGTGCCGCATCCGCGCATGACCTGCCGCAACGTGCAGGTCTATTACGGCGACAAGCATGCGATCAAGGACGTGTCGATCGACATCGGTCAGCACGAGGTGCTGGCGATGATCGGCCCGTCCGGCTGCGGCAAGTCGACCTTCCTGCGCTGCCTGAACCGCATGAACGACACGGTGGCCAGCGCGCGGGTCGAGGGCGACATCAAGCTCGACGGCATGGACATTCACACCAGGGAAGTGGATGTCGTCACCCTGCGTGCCCAGGTCGGCATGGTGTTCCAGAAGCCGAACCCGTTCCCGAAATCGATCTACGAGAATGTCGCCTACGGACCACGCATTCACGGCCTGTCCGACAGCAAGGCGGAACTCGACGAGATCGTCGAGCAGAGCCTGCAGCGCGCCGGGCTCTGGGACGAGGTCAAGGATCGCCTGAATCACCCGGGCACGGGCCTGTCCGGCGGCCAGCAGCAGCGTCTGTGCATCGCGCGCACGATTGCCGTGCGCCCCGAGGTCATCCTGATGGACGAGCCGTGTTCGGCGCTCGATCCGATCGCGACTGCGCGCATCGAGGAACTGATCGACGAACTGCGTGAGAACTTCTCGATCGTGATCGTCACGCACTCCATGCAGCAGGCCGCGCGCGTATCGCAGCGTACGGCGTATTTCCATCTCGGCGACCTGATCGAGGTTGGCACGACCGACCAGATCTTCACGAACCCGCGCCATCGCCTGACGGAAGACTACATCACCGGCCGGTTCGGCTAGGCGATCGAACGTACCGCGGAGGCGGTATGCATCCGAAACTTGAAGGGCACACCGTTGCCCGCTACGACAGCGAGCTGTCGCGGCTGTTCGAATGGTTCCTGGAGATGGGCGGCTTCACGCTGCATCTCGTCGGTCGCGTGATCGGCGCCATGGAACACCTCAACGCCGAAGAGGCGCGCTCGGCGATGGTCGACGACGCGCAGATCAACGCGCTCGAACGTTCCGTGGACGAGGAGATCGCCAAGCTTCTCGCGCGCCGCGCGCCGCTCGCACACGATCTGCGCGTGGTGCTGGCCATCTCCAAGGCCGCATCCGACCTCGAACGCATCGGTGACGAGTGCAAGCGCATCGGCGAAGTCGTCGTCCACATCGTAGAAGGCAAGAACGGCGCTGAACCAAGCGCTTCGCTGCTCTACGACACCAAGCGCATGGGTGCGATGGTCTCCACCATGCTGCGTGGATCGCTCGAGGTGTTCGACAAGCTCGACGCCGACAAGGCCGCTGCGGTGCTGGTCGAGCAGCATGCGCTCGAAGAGCAGTTCGACGCCTCGCTGCGCCGGCTTGCGACCTTCATGCTCGAGGACGTGCGTTCGATCGGTCTGGTGATCGACGTGTTGCTGGTGACCAAGGCGCTCGAACGCATCGGCGACTATTCGAAAAACGTCGCCCAGCAGGTCATCTATCTCGGCCGCGGCGAGGACGTGCGACATCGCAGCCCGGCAAATGCCGGCCGATGAGCGAGGCGGACGCGGCAACCGCGCGCGAATGGTCACAGCTCAGCGACGACGAGCGGCTCAGACTGCGAATCGACTACGGCGCGTATCTCGACACCCTGCCGCCCACCTGTTCACTGGACGAAAAGCACACGCGCTTCGGCAACTGGCTGGCCGAGCGCGACATTCACTACTCTACATCTGACTAGGGCCTGTTCACACTACGCGTGGCGCAGCGACGGCGGCCGTTTTTTTGGCCAACAAGGCGCTGTGAGCGCGGTGTACTTGACGTACATAAGCGAGCAGCAACACCGTTGGGCGGAAAAACGGCCCCGTCCCTTCGGGTCGCGCCCCAAAATGCGTCATGCGGCGTCGCTCGTCGTTCATTTAGACTCACTAAACTTCTCTCCTCGCGCCTTGCCTGACACATTTTGGGGCAGCAACGCTGCGTCACGCGTAGTGTAAACAGGCCCTAACCAAGAGGTCGTTCATGCCTGTGCGAACCGCGATCAACGGCTTTGGGCGCATGGGGCGGCTCGCCCTGCGCGCGGCCTGGGACACGCCGGAGCTGGAGTTCGTTCATGTCAACGAACCGTCCTGTGATGCCGCTGGCAGCGCCCACCTGCTGAAGTTCGACTCCATTCACGGCCGCTGGGCGCGTGAAACCACTGCGACGGGTGACGCCATGGTCGTCGACGGTCGAACGCTCAGCTACAGTCGACTGCGCACCCCCGCCGAGGTGCGCTGGGCCGATGCCGGTGTGGAACTCGTGATCGAGGCCTCCGGGGCGTTCCGCAGCGTCGAGTCGCTGGCGCCGTATTTCGACCAGGGCGTGCGCAAGGTCGTGGTCGCGGCGCCCGTGAAGGGCGCGCTGAACATCGTGATGGGCGTCAACCACGACCGTTACGACGAGCGGCGCGATGACATCGTCACGGCTGCATCGTGCACCACGAACTGTCTGGCGCCGGTCGTCAAGGTCATGCACGAGCGGCTCGGCATCGTGCATGGTGCGATGACGACGATCCACAACATCACCAATACCCAGCGCATCGTCGATATCGGGCATCGTGACCTGCGCCGCGCGCGCGCCTGTGGCGAATCGCTGATTCCGACGACAACCGGTTCCGCCAAGGCCATCGTCGACATCTTTCCGGAACTCGCAGGCAAGCTGAACGGGCTCGCCGTGCGGGTGCCGCTGCTCAACGCATCCCTGACCGATTTCGTGTTCGAGAGCGCGCGGCCGACCACGCCCGAGGTGGTCAACGGGTACCTGAAGACGGCTGCCGAAGGTGAGCTCGCCGGCATCCTCGGTTACGAGGAGCGTCCACTGGTGTCGGTGGACTATCGTGACGATCCGCGCTCGTCGGTCATTGACGCGCTGTCGACCATGGTCATAGATTCCACCCAGGTGAAGGTCCTGGCCTGGTACGACAACGAGTGGGGATATGCCAACCGCCTTGCTGAACTCGCGCGCCTGGTGGCCCGGCAGATGACATGAACGGCGCCGCGCGGTCCTATGCCGTCGTCACCGGCGGCTACTGGGCGTTCACGGTCACCGACGGCGCGCTGCGCATGCTCGTCGTGCTGCATTTCCATCGCCTCGGCTACTCGCCGTTCGAAGTGGCGATGCTGTTCCTGTTCTACGAGTTCTTCGGCGTGGTCACGAACCTCGTCGGCGGCTGGCTGGGCGCGCGCATCGGGCTGAACCGCACCATGCATCTGGGCATGGCCTTACAGGTCGTCGCACTCGGGATGCTGGTCGTGCCGGCCGCGTGGCTCACGGTGCCCTACGTGATGGCGGCCCAGGCGTTGTCGGGCATCGCCAAGGACCTCAACAAGATGAGCGCCAAGGCGAGCGTCAAACTCATGGCGCCGGCCGGCGGCGACTCGCCGCTGCTGCGCTGGGTCGCGGTGCTGACCGGCTCGAAGAATGCGCTCAAGGGCGTGGGCTTCTTCGTCGGCGGCGCGCTGCTCGCGGCGATCGGATTTCGCGGCGCAGTGATTGCGCTGGCTGCGCTGGTGGCCGTCGCGCTCGTCGCCACCAGCTGGATGTTGCCTGGCGATCTCGGGCGGATGTCCGGCAAGCCGAAGTTCCGCGAGCTGTTTTCAAAATCGGCGGCGATCAACCAACTCAGTGCCGCGCGGTTTTTCCTGTTCGGCGCGCGCGATGTCTGGTTCGTGGTCGCCCTGCCGGTGTTCCTGTCGGCCGTGCTGGGCTGGAGTTTCACGGGCGTGGGTGCGTTTCTCGCGTCCTGGGTGATCGGCTACGGCGTCGTGCAGGCGCTGGCGCCGACGCTGCTGCGTCGCGGCGGACGCCAACCCGGCGGGGCTGCGGCGCGAGTCTGGGCGCTGGCCCTGATTCTCGTGCCGGTCGCGATGGCGGCCGCGCTCGGGACCAGGGCCGATCCGGCTACTGTGATGATCAGTGGGCTCGCTGCGTTCGGTGTGGTGTTTGCGATCAACTCGGCCCTGCACTCGTATCTGATCCTGGCGTATTCAGACCGCCACGGCGTGTCCATGAACGTCGGGTTCTATTACATGGCGAACGCCGGGGGTCGGCTCGCCGGCACCGTGCTGTCGGGCTGGGTCTACCAGCAGTTCGGCATGGTGGGCTGCCTGTGGGTGTCCGCGGCGTTTGTCCTCGTCACCTTGCTGCTGTCATTGCGGCTGCCGGCCGTCACGACTGCGTGAGTTGTTTCCGCCCATGAACGCAGGGCCGGCGATGCCGGCCCTGGGTGCCGCCGTTTGGACGGGGCTTACATCGCCAGCGGAATCGAGTGGATCGGCGTGGCCTTGCGCGGCGGCGTGAAAAAGGCCTTTTGCACAAATGGCATGCTCAACGGCTCGCGGCGGTTGAACGGCAGCAGCACCAGCATTCTGGCCATGATGCAGTAGCTGAACAGTACGCGCCCGAGCGTGCCGATCGCAGGAACCCAGAGAAACCAGCTCATGAAATCCGGAACGGTCATCAGCAGCACCATGAGGTAGCCGGTGCGAATCTGAACCGTCATGCTGGCGCGGCCGCGATCGCGAACCAGAAAGTGCAGCAACTGGGCGACGGCGATGGCGAGCGTGATCGGAAACGCCGGGTAGACGTTCAGCACGGTCAGCCAGAGGGTCGTGGTCGACGCAACCCAGTACCACCAGGCCACGCTCTTGTATTCCAGCATCAGGATGGAGTTGCTGTCGGTCTTGCAGCTCGCTCCCGGGTGGGTCTCGAGTTTCAGCAGGTCGGATTGGACGGCGGTCAGGGTCTGCATGGCGGTCTCCTCGTGTTCGGGTGAGTGCGATCGCGGTTGTGATCGCGTTGAGGAACAGCCTAGGCCGGTCGCGTCGGCGCCAATACTCACAAACCCGTAGCAGCGCACTACACAATCCGTAGCAAGCCACTACAGATTTTCGAGTACGGGGTGCTCCGCGTGTCCGCCGTTGGCTCGTGCGGGTCCCGCTCAGTTGGACCTCGGGCTCCAGAATCGCTCGAAGCTCTCCGGCGAAAAGCCGGTCAGTCGGCGCTGGCCGTGGACGAACAGGGGCAGGCCGCGGCCGCCGAGCCGTTCGAAGCGCCGGCGTGCGTCGGCGGATGCCTCGACATCGAGTTCCGTGTACGCAATGCCGTGTTCGCGCAGGTAGCGCTTGGCCGTCTGGCAGTGGCCGCACCAGGGCGCGCTGAACAGTAGCAGCTCCCCGGCGGCGAGATTCGCCAGCCCCGGGTCGATCGGCGCGGTCTCGACGATGGGCGGTGCCGTGTAGGTGTTGATCGGTCGCAGTTTCACCGGCTCGGCCGTCTCCCGCGCCGGTGGCCGGTCGCCGAAATGGACCTTGCCCTGGTCATCGGTCCATTTATAGATCGTGCCCGCGAACGCGGGCGCCGGCGTGACGCATAGCACGAACACCGTCAGCGCCGCCAAGGCCCGAAATGCGTCTTTCAGATTCATACTGCCGCCGTGCGTCCTGCCTGGCGGGGAAGCGTAGCGCGACTGGCGGAGCGGTGCCGTCTGCAATGGCCCGGTTGCTGGTGGCGACGCCCGGGCCGGGCCGGTATCATCGCCCGTCCGGATACCGTCCCCCCTGGGAGAGTCCCCGCCGCGCGCGGGGCGCCGAAGGCGCAACGTCCGCCCGGAATCGCTCAGGCCACCGGACCTCGGGGGAATCATCCGGCTCTGGAGAGCGGCCGTCATTGCGCGGCCCACCGAAGGGGGCGGCCGCGTTGCGGCCGGTACACTCTCAGGTCCAGGACAGAGGGGCGGCGTGGGTGCATCCCCGCACGGGTGCGTCCACGCCGCCCCTTTTTCGTGCTGGCCCTGGGGCCGGCGCGGGAAACCGATTTCGCCACCGAGAACGACGCTGATGGGCAAAAAGACGCCACTCCACGACACGCATGTCGCCGCCGGGGCGCGCATGGTCGACTTCGGCGGCTGGGACATGCCGCTGCACTACGGCTCCCAGCTCGAGGAACACCACGCCGTGCGGCGCGATGCCGGCATGTTCGACGTCTCGCACATGACTGTCGTCGACATGCGCGGGCAGGGCGTCGCGAGCTACCTGCGCCGCCTGCTCGCCAACGATGTGGCCAAGCTGCCCAAGGGCAAGGCGCTGTACTCGTGCATGCTCGACGAGAACGCCGGCGTGATCGACGATCTGATCACCTATCACGTCGAGGACCGGTTCTTTCGCACGGTCGTGAATGCCGCGACGCGCGACAAGGACCTCGCCTGGTTGCAGCAGCAGACCGACGGCTACGACGTCGAGATCAAGGAGCGTCCGGATCTGGCGATGGTCGCCGTACAGGGCCCGAACGCGCGTGAAAAGGCCACCGCGGCGCTCGGCGACCGCGCGGCGGTCATTGCCGACTCGCTCAAGCCGTTCACGGCCGTGGCCCTGGGCGACCGCTTCGTCGCACGTACCGGCTATACCGGCGAGGACGGTTACGAAATCATCCTGCCGGCCGCCGAGGCTCCGGTGTTCTGGGGGCATCTCGCCAAGGCCGGCGTCGCACCCTGCGGGCTTGGCGCGCGCGACACGCTGCGCCTGGAGGCCGGCATGAATCTCTATGGCACCGACATGGACGAGCGTTATACGCCGCTGCAATCCGGCCTCGGCTGGACGGTGGCCTGGGAACCGGAAGACCGCGATTTTGTCGGCCGCGCCAGGCTCGCCGCACAGAAGGCCGCCGGCAGCCCGCACCGGTTCGTCGGGCTGGTGCTCGAGGGGCGTGGCGTGCTGCGCAATCACCTGAAGCTGTTCGTCGGCGATCAGGAAGTCGGCGAGATCACCTCCGGCGGTTTTTCGCCGACACTGGAGCGATCCATCGCGATGGCGCGCATCGACGCCGATGCGGACAACGCTGCCCTGCAGGTGGACCTGCGCGGCAAACGCCTTCCAGTGCGCGTCGTGCGTCCGCCGTTCGTGCGCAACGGCAAAGCCCGCATTGAACTGTAGTCTCTTGTTTGGTTTCGTTGCGCTGGCAATCCGGGACGGATTGATCAGAGCTTCCCTGATATCTGTCGAGGCGTGTGAACCATGAGTGATATTCCCAACGATCTGCGCTACACCGAATCGCATGAATGGCTGCGTGTCGAAGACGACGGCACCATCACCGTCGGCGTCACCGACCATGCGCAGGCCGCGCTCGGTGATCTCGTGTATGTGGAACTGCCCGAGGTCGGCGCCGATTTCGCCGCCGGTGCCGAGTGCGCGGTGGTCGAGTCCGTAAAGGCGGCCTCGGATGTGTATTGCCCGCTGACCGGTGAGATCGTCGCCGTCAACGAAACCCTGAACGATGCGCCGGAGACGGTGAACCAGGATCCATACGGCGACGGCTGGCTGTTTCGCATCCGCGTCGCGGACGCCGATGCGGTCAACGATCTGCTCGATGCCGAGGCCTACGGCGAGGTCGCCGAAGCCGACTCGCACTAGCCAGCCGTCGAGGTTCTGCCGGGACGGCGCGATCGCGTCTTCCCGCAGAGTTCTTCTCCAAGCTGTCAGCACTGCGACCCACGGAGTTCGCTGCATGCCATTCATTCCGCATACCGAAGCCGAAGTCCGGGCGATGCTCGATACCGTCGGCGCCGCCTCGATCGACGATCTGTTCGACGAGATTCCACGTGAGCTGCGCTGCGGGCCGCTGGACGCCGTGCCACCGGCGGCCACGGAAATGGAAATCATGCGCGAGATGCAGTCGCGCGCGCGCCGTGACGGCCAGCCGATGCTGTTTCTCGGTGCCGGCGCCTACGAACACCACATCCCCGCAGCGGTCTGGCAGATCGCCACGCGCGGCGAGTTCTACAGTGCCTACACGCCGTATCAGGCCGAGGCCAGCCAGGGCACGCTGCAGGTCATCTACGAATTCCAGTCGATGATGACGCAGCTCACAGCGCTGCAGGCCGCGAACGCGTCGCTCTACGACGGTGCGTCGGCGCTGGCCGAGGCCGTGCTGATGGCAGTGCGCGCCAACCGCAAGTCGAAATCCCGTCGCGTACTGATGCCGCGCACCGTGCACCCGTTGTGGCGGCGCGCCGTGCATTCGATCGTGCACAACCAGGACATCGAACTCGTCGAGCTGGACTACGACCGCAGCACTGGCCGCGTCGACCCGGCAACCGTGTCCGCGTACGCCGGGCAGGACTTCGCGGCACTCGTGGTTCCGCAGCCGAACGTCTTCGGCATGCTTGAAGAGGTCGACGCGCTGACCGATCTCGCGCATGCCAACGGCTGGCTCGCGATAGCCGCCGTCAATCCCGTTGCCATGGCGCTGATCGAGGCGCCGGGCCACTGGGGCGAGACCGGTGCCGACATCGCCGTCGGCGAGGGTCAGCCGCTCGGTGTGCCGCTGTCGTCCGGTGGTCCGTATTACGGCTTCATGTGCACGAAGCTCGACCACGTCCGGCAGATGCCCGGGCGCATCGTCGGGCGCACGGTCGATCTCGATGGCAAGCCCGGATTCACGCTGACGCTCCAGGCGCGCGAACAGCACATCCGGCGTTCGAAGGCCACGTCCAACATCTGCACGAACCAGGGTCTGGCGGTGACCGCATCGACGATCCACATGTCGCTGCTCGGCGCCGAGGGACTGCGCCGGGTGGCTGCCGTGTCCCACGCGAATGCCGCCGCGCTGGTCGAGCGACTCACCAGCATTGACGGGGTCGAATCCGTATTCGACGGGCCGTCCTTCCATGAACGCGTCCTGCGCCTGCCGGTCGAGGTCGATTCCGCCCTGCGCGCACTGGCCGCCGACAACGTCATCGGCGGTTTTGCGCTCGGCGCCGACTACCCGGAACTGGCCGACTGCGTGCTCGTGTGCGCGACGGAAACGCGCACGCCGGCCGATATCGAACACTACGGCGAACTGCTCGGTCGCATCGTTTCGCGCTAGCCACCCGCCGTTCTAATGAAGCTGTGACCGATCAAGCGAATTCAGGAGATAAACATGGCCAAGATCACGCTGCACGGTAACGAGATCAACACCAATGGCGATCTGCCCGCCGTCGGTTCAACGGCGCCCGGCTTCTCGCTGGTCGACAAGAATCTGAATAATGTCGGCCTCAAGGAATTCCCCGGCAAGAAGAAGCTGCTGAACATCGTGCCCAGCCTGGACACGGGCGTGTGCGCGACGTCCACGAAGCGCTTCGATGCCGAGGCGCCGAAACACACCGATACGGTGTTCATGATCATTTCGTCCGACCTGCCGTTTGCCCAGGCGCGTTTCTGCGGTGCCGAGCACACGGCGAACGTGGTAACGCTGTCGCTGATGCGTGACCGCAGGTTCGCCAAGGATTACGGCGTGCTGATCACCGATGGCGCGTTGGCCGGTATCACCGCGCGTGCGGTCGTGGTGCTGGATGCCAACGACAAGGTTCTCTATACCGAAATGGTTCCGGAAATCGGCCAGGAACCCGATTACGACAAGGCCCTTGCCGCGCTGTAAGCCAAAGAAAATCACATCAGGTGCAAACAACGTGCTGATCTTCGAGCAATCCGTCGACGGCCGCCGCGCGAGTGCGCAGGCGCCGGCGGCAACGGTCAAAACGCCGGATCTTCCCGAGCGCTTCTTGCGCAAGCGGCCGCCGGCGCTGCCCGCGGTGTCCGAAATGCAGGCGGTGCGCCACTACACCCGGCTGTCACAGAAGAACTTCTCGATCGATACCGAGTTCTATCCGCTCGGCTCGTGCACGATGAAGTACAACCCGCGTGCCTGCAACGCCGCGGCCCTCCTGCCCGGCATGATCGACCGGCACCCGCTGGCGCCGGTCACGCACAGCCAGGGCTATATGGGCTGTGTTTATGAACTGCAACAGATGCTGATTGCGGTGACCGGCATGCGCGCGGTGTCGCTGGCGCCGGCCGCCGGTGCGCAGGGCGAGTTTGCCGGCGTTGCGATGATCCGCGCCTATCACGACGCACGCGGTGACGAGGCACGCACGGAGATCCTGGTGCCGGATGCCGCGCACGGAACGAATCCCGCGACGGCGGTGATGTGCGGCTACAAGGTGCGCGAAATCCCGACCGACGCCAACGGCGATGTCGAACTCGAAGCGCTGCGCGCGGCCGTGGGGCCGCAGACCGCCGGAATCATGCTCACCAATCCGTCCACACTCGGCGTGTTCGAACGGCGCATCAAGGAGATTGCGCGCATCGTCCACGAGGCCGGCGGGCTGTTGTATTACGACGGCGCGAACCTCAACGCGATTCTGGGCAAGACGCGTCCGGGCGACATGGGCTTCGACGTCGTGCACATCAATCTGCACAAGACGTTTTCGACCCCGCATGGCGGCGGCGGACCGGGCGCCGGGCCGGTCGGCGTCAGCGAGCGACTGAAACCGTTCCTGCCGGTGCCCATGGTCGGCCGTGGTGATGACGGCGAGTACCACTGGATCACCGAGGCCCAGCGGCCGCAGACGATCGGCCGGCTGCTGGCGTTCGCCGGCAACGCCGGCGTGCTGCTGCGCGCCTATGTCTATGCGCGCATGCTCGGCCGCGAGGGCATGCCGCGCGTCGCCGAATATGCGACGTTGAACGCGAACTACATGCTCAAGCGCATGCAACAGGCCGGATTCACGGCGGCTTTTGCCGGCCGGCGTGCCACCCACGAGTTCATCATCACGCTCAAACGTGAGGCGAAGGAACTCGACGCCACGGCCATGGACTTCGCCAAGCGTCTGCTGGACTACGGCATGCATGCGCCGACGACGTATTTCCCGCTGCTCGTGCCGGAGTGTCTGCTGATCGAGCCGACCGAGACCGAATCCAAGGACGTGCTGGATCGCTTCGTGGACGCGATGAGCGCGATTCGCGCCGAGGCGCAGGCCGACGTGCAGCAGCTCAAACTCGCCCCGCACACCCTGCCGGTGCGCAGGCTCGACGACGTGAAGGCCGCGCGCGAACTCGACATCGCCTGGCGGCCCGCTGAACCGGCCGCGACGCCAGTCGCCGCTGCCGCGGGGGCCTAGACACCCATGTCCGCGCTGATCTGCGGGTCTTTTGCATTCGACTCGATCATGGTGTTTCCGGATCGGTTCCGCAATCACATCCTGCCGGACCAGGTGCACATGCTGAACGTCTCGTTCATGGTGCCGAAGATGCGCCGCGAATTCGGCGGTTGTGCGGGCAACATTGCCTACAACCTGAAGCTGCTCGGCGGCGAAGGCAAGCCCATGGGCACCGTGGGCACCGACTTTGCACCGTACGCGCAGTGGCTGGACGCCAACGGTGTGGTGCGTGACCACGTGACCGAGGTCGATGGTTTTTATACGGCGCAGGCCTTCATCACCACCGATCAGGACGACAACCAGATCACCGCGTTTCATCCGGGTGCAATGGGCGAGGCGCACCGCAACGCGGTGCCGACCGATGCCGGCATCACGCTCGGCATGGTTTCGCCCGATGGTCGTCAGGGCATGCTCGATCACACGCGCCAGTTTGCCGAGGCCGGCATTCCGTTCGTGTTCGATCCGGGCCAGGGCCTGCCGATGTTCAACGGCACCGAACTGCTGTGGTTCATCAAGCACGCGAACTACATCGCCGTGAACGACTACGAGGCGAGCCTGCTCGCCGAGCGTACGGATCTGTCTCTCGCGCAGATCGCCGCGCGCTGCGAGGCGATGATCGTCACGCGCGGCGGCGAGGGCTCGACGATCTACGCCGGAAAAAAGGTGTTGCAGATTCCGGTCGCGCCGATCCGCAATGCCGCCGATCCGACCGGCTGCGGCGATGCCTATCGCGCAGGTCTCATCTACGGGCTCATGAACGGCATGGACTGGGAAACCACCGGTCGCATCGCCGCGCTCATCGGTGCGATCAAGTTCGAGAGCCCCGGCACGCAGAATCATCGTTTCACCCGCGATGAGTTTCACGATCGCTTCGTCGAGGCCTTCGAATACAGCTTCTGATCAACTGCCTGGGGAAGCTCTGATCAATCCGTCCCGGATCGCCAGCGCAGCGAAAACGAAAAAGTGTGATTTTTCGTTTTCTTTCATTTTCAACGGCGTGCAGCCGTCGTTGTGGCGGCACTTCCCTGTGCCGCGGGAAGCTCTGACAATTCAGAGTTTCCTTAGATTGTGGCCCGGGCGATCTCCCGGCCCTTCGCATCTGAACGGTTGCTGATCGTGGAGCCAGCGGAGGCCAGAACACCGGAGACCGCGCGGCATTCCGGGCGCTGGCGTGCGTTCTTCTGGGAGCGACATCCAAAGTACTGGCTGATCGGCAGCGTACTGTTCCTCGGGCGCCTGTCCGCGCTGTTGCCGTTTCGCTTGATGCTGGCCCTGGGCTGGCCGCTGGGCATGGCGTTTTATGTGCTCAATCCGCGCCTGCGGCGGGTGGCAACCCTGGACATCGCGCGCTGCTTTCCGTGCCTCACGCCGCGCCAGCGAACGCGCCGCGTGCGCGCGAGTTTTCGCGAACTCGGTTATTCGATCATGGAGACGCAGCTCGCCTGGTATGGAAACCTGCGTGCGTTCTGGGACAAGCGCGTGGTCGTGGACGGACTCGAACACTGGCAGGCGGCGCTTGCGACCGGCCGCGGCCTGATCCTGCTCTCAAGCCACTTCGGTTCGCTGGATCTCAACGCCGCGCTCGCGGGGCAGTTGGCGCCCGCCGGGCGGCGTTCGATCGGCAGCTACCGGGCGCCGGCCGATGCCGTCGTGGACCGCTTTCTGCGCAGCGTTCGCGCTCGTTATGGCGGCCCGCTGTATGCAACTGAATACCTCCGCCCGCTGCTGCGCGAACTCAAGTCCGGGGCGGCGTTGTGGTATGCCCCGGATCTGGACGCGCCGTTTCGCGTGAATGTATTCGTGGACTTCTTCGGCGCCCCGGCTTCAACGAGCACCATCACCGGCCGGCTCGCGCAGAGCAGCGGCGCCCTCGTCGTGCCCATGGCGCACTATCGCGAGCAGCGGGGTCGGCGTTATCGCGTGAAGTTCTGGCCGGCGCTGGAGCGGTTCCCGAGTGGCGATGAGGTGGCCGATGCACGAGCCGTCAATGCCGCCGTCGAGCGCATCATCGAGCCGTACCCGGAGCGCTACTGGTGGATGCTCAAACGCTTCAAGCGCCTGCCCGACGGCACCAAACGCGACTATTCGCGCGAGCGCCTTGCGGATGAATGACCTGGTGAATGGGGTGTCGGCTGGTATTCATTCGTCGTCATGCTGTGAGCACCACTGACGGCCCTTGTCGGTCAAGCGGTATTTCTGCGAGCGGCTGTTCGGTTTTTCCGGGATGGTCATCTCGATCAGACCATCCGCCAGGGCCGGCTTGAGGTAGCGATCGCGGAACGACTTGCGGTCCGAGAGACCCAACGCGGCTTGCAGCGCCTCGCGGCTCATCTTGCCCCGGATCACCTTCAACAGCGCGTCGACTTGGGGGTTGACATGGGGGTCGGCTTGGGGGGTGGCGTTGGTCACGGCGTCCAGGATCATGCGCAACATGAAGGCGACGAAGGGGGCGCAGTCGGTCCGGCGCGTGCTGTCCTGGATGGCCCGGTAATACTCGTCCTGGTGCGCGTGGATCAGGCTTTCGACCGGGAGTTCCGCGAACAGCCGGTTCCAGCGGGCCAGGATCAGGCTTTGCCACAACCGCCCCATGCGGCCATTGCCGTCGGCAAACGGATGGATGAATTCGAACTCGTAGTGGAACACCGAACTGGCGATCAGCGGATGCGCGTCGGTCGCCGTGAGCCAGTCGAACAGATCGGCCATCAATCGCGGCACCCGCTCGGCGGGCGGGGCCATGTGCACCACGCGACTGCCCGCCATCACCCCCACACCGCCGCGCCGATAAGCCCCGGCCTCGTCGATCAGGCCGGCCATCAACAGCCGATGCGCGGCCAGCAGGTCCTTTTCCGCGCCGGGCATCCAGGTCTCGAAGCGGTCGTAAGCGTCCAGCGCGTTGCGCACCTCCTGGACTTCCCTCGGCGGGGCGATGACCCGCTTGCCCTCCAGAATCGCGGTGATCTGCGCCTCGCTCAGGGTATTGCCCTCGATGGCCAACGAGCCGTGAATGCTGCGGATACGGTTGATGCGCCGCAGCCGTAAGGCTCTCGCCTGATCGGTGAGCAAGGTCAACCGCCCTAGGCCAAAGCTGATCGCGGCGACCCGGTTCAAGATTTCGGGGGTGATGGTGTAGGGCGGTTGGTAGGTGGATTTCGTCATGCCGCCCTCACAGATACTTTTTCATCACTGCCTCTTTGCGGCCGGGCGCAGCTGTTCGACGAAGTCGCTGAGCGAATCGACCGGCGCCAGGCATGCGCGGCCGGTGCACACATACGCGGTCACTTCGTCGCGCGGCGTGCGCGCGACGATCAGCTCGGGCAGATCGGCGGCATCGTCCGGGATCGCGAATGCGAGCCGCCGCGGGTGATACCCCTCGAAGGCATGATGCAGCCAGGGGAGCATTGCGGCCTGCGCACCGCGGATCACGCAGAGCGTCGGCGGATACAGCAGTTCCTCGAGCGCGTTCAGCAGCGCGTTGTGCGCATGCGGCGTCTGCTCCATGCCTTCCCAGCCGGCCCTGATCGCGCGTTCGGCCGCATCGGTAAAACGCTGATCGCCCACCAGATGCCCCAGGCGCGCGAGCGCAAACGCCGCCACGCCATTGCCGGCCGGCGTCGCGTCGTCGGTGAACGGCTTGGGCCGCTGGATCAATTGTTCGTGATCGTGTGCGGTGAAAAAGAACCCGCCGCTGGCCGGGTCCTCGAACCGTGCGATCAAGGTCTCGGCCAGCGCGATGGCGAACGTCAGCCAGTCGTCGCGCCAGCGCACCTGCAACAGTTCCAGGACGGCGTCGAGCAGAAACGCGTGGTCGTCGAGGTAGGCCGGCAGGCGAACCTCGCCGTCTTTCGCGGTCGCGTACAGGCGGCCGTCGCGCCACATCCGTGCGTGCAGGAATTCGAGCGCGGCGCTCGCCGCGTCGATCCATTCGCGCTCGCCGAACACGCGCGCCGCACGCGCCAGGCCGCGGATCGCCAGCGCATTCCAGGCCGTCAGAATCTTGTCGTCGAGCCCGGGACGCACGCGCGCGGCGCGGGCCTCTAGCAGTCGTTCGCAGGCTGAATCGATCCGGGACTGGACGTCCTGCACCGTGAGTCCGAAGCGCTGGGCGAGGCTGTCGAGCGAAGTGAACACGTGCGCATGCCAGTGGCCTTCGAAGTTCGCGTCGCGGTCGAAGCCGAAGCGCGCGGCGACGAGTGCGAAGTCATCGCCGAGCAGCTGCGCGAGTTCAGCGCGGGACCAGACATAGAACCGGCCTTCTTCGCCCTCGCTGTCGGCGTCGAGCGCGGAATGGAACGCGCCGTCGGGGCCCTGCATCTCGGTCAGCATCCAGCCGATGGTCGCGCGCACCGTGCGCTCGAACAGCGGCTCGCGGGTCAGCGCCCAGGCGTCCGCGTAGAGCGCGAGCAGCAGGCCGTTGTCGTAGAGCATCTTTTCGAAGTGCGGGATCATCCACAGGTCGTCGACGGAATAACGGCAGAAGCCGCCGCCGATCTGGTCGTTCATGCCGCCTTCGGCCATGCGCACTAGGGTCGTCAGGGCCATCGCCAGCGATTTGCGGTCGGCCTCGCCGCGGTCGCGGGTGTGGGCGTGAAAGCGCAGCAGGCTGTCGATGCTCATCGGGTGCGGAAACTTCGGTGCGCGGCCAAAGCCGCCGTGGCGTGCATCGAAGCTGGATTCCAGCGCGCGGCGGTTGGCGTCCATCGGTCCGGCATTCGGCGCGCCGGCGAGCGGCTCGGCGCCCAGCGCGATCGCATCCAGCGCCGCCTGCACGGAGCGGTTCTGGCGCTCGATGTCGCCGCGCCGCTCGCGCCAGATTTCGTCGATGTTCAGCATCAGGTCGCGAAACGACGGCAGGCCATGTCGCGACTCGGACGGAAAATACGTGCCGGCAAAAAACGGCAGGTGATCGTCGGGGCTCAGGAACACCGTCAGCGGCCAGCCGCCCGCGCGACGCGCGAGCAGGTGGTGGGCGGTCTGGTAGATCTTGTCGAGGTCCGGGCGTTCCTCGCGGTCGACCTTGATGTTCACGAACAACCGGTTCATGAGCGCGGCGGTGTCGTCATCCTCGAACGACTCGTGCGCCATGACATGGCACCAGTGGCAGGCCGAGTAGCCGATCGACAGCAGGATCGGGCGCCCCTCGGCGCGGGCGCGTTTCAGCGCCTCCGAGCCCCACTCATACCAGTCGACCGGGTTGTCGGCGTGCTGGCGCAGGTACGGACTCGTGGCGTGCTGCAGGCGATTCATGGGCGGATGGCTGGGGGGCGCGGCGGGCGCGCATTGTTACACGCGGGGGCCGATCCGGCGTCGGCTATACTTTCGCGCCCGTTCACCCGACCCGCCCGATGTCCGCCACCGACCGAGCTCCGCTGCGCCTGAAACCCCGCGAGGACCGCCGCCTGCGCGCCGGCCACCTGTGGGTCTATTCCAACGAGGTCGATACCCAGGCGACCCCGCTGACGGCGCTTGCGCCCGGCGATCCGGTGGACATCATCGCGGCCTCCGGTCGCTGGCTCGGCTGGGGCTATGCGAACCCGCACACCCTGCTGGCCGCGCGCGTGCTCGGCCGCGAACGCTCCGGCCGGCTCGACCCGGCCTGGCTCGAGGCGCGCATCCGCCAGGCCCTGGCACTGCGCGTGCGCCGGTATGAAGGCACTGCCTACCGGCTGGTGTTCGGCGAATCCGACGGTCTGCCGGGCCTGGTCGTGGACCGCTACGGGGCCGTGCTGGTCGTGCAGATCACCACGGCCGGGATGGAGCGCGTGCGCGAACTGGTCTTCGATGCCCTCGAAGCGGTGCTCGCGCCCGCGGCAATCGTCGTGCGCGGCGATTCCGGCCTGCGCGCGCTCGAGCACCTCGACGAAACCAGCGGCGTGGTGCGCGGAAAGCTTGCGGAACCGGTCGTGATCGAAGAGCACGGCGTGCGGCACGCGATCGACGTGCTGCATGGTCAGAAGACCGGCTGGTTCTTCGATCAGCGCGACAACCGGGCCGCGATGCTGCCGTATGCGCGGGATGCGCGCGTGCTGGATGTGTGCAGCTATATCGGCGCCTGGGGGCTCGGCCTCGCGCAGGCCGGTGCGCGCGAGGCGCTGCTGGTCGACAGCTCCGCCGTGGCGCTCGGTCAGGCGCGCGTGGGCGCGGCCGCGAACGGGCTCGACGAACGAGTGTCGTTCGTGCAGTCCGACGCGTTTGACGCGCTGCAGTCGTTCGCAGCGGACGGCCAGTCGTTCGACATCGTCGTGCTCGATCCGCCGGCGTTCATCAAGCGTCGGAAGGACGCGAAGGCCGGCACGGCCGCCTATGCGCGACTCGCCCAGGCGGGGCTTCGCGTGCTCGCGCCCGGCGGCATTCTGGTGAACTGTTCGTGTTCCTATCACCTGCCGGCCGATGAACTGCTTGCACTGACGCAGAACGCCGCGCAGCGCGCGGAGCGCACGCTGCAATGCATCCATCGCGGCGGCCAGGGCGCGGATCATCCCGTGCATCCGGCGATGCCAGAAACCGCCTATCTGAAGTGTTTCGCACTGCGCGCCCTGGACCTCGCCTGAGCGCCGATGCTGTTTCCGAACTTCGATCCCGTTGCGTTTCACCTCGGGCCGCTGGCGGTGCGCTGGTACGGGCTCATGTATCTGCTCGGCTTCGTGGGTTTCTGGCTGCTGGGACGCCGGCGTGCGCGGCAGGGTTTCCGCGGCATTTCCGCGCCCATGGTCGACGACCTGATCGTCTGGGGCGGGTTCGGCGTGATCCTCGGCGGTCGCATCGGTCATGCGCTGTTCTATGGTTTCGACCGCGTGCGCGACGACCCGCTGTCGCTGCTGCGCATCTGGGAAGGCGGCATGTCGTTTCACGGCGGGCTGCTCGGTGTCATCGTTGCGATGGCCCTGTATGCGCGCGTGCGCCGGATCGAATTCTTTCGCGTCGCGGACTTCGTCGCACCGCTGGTGCCGATCGGGCTGTTTGCGGGCCGCATCGGCAACTTCATCAATGGCGAACTGTGGGGGCGGGTGTCCGACCTGCCCTGGGCCATGGTGTTTCCGTACGCCGGGCGCGAACCGCGACATCCGTCCATGCTCTATGAGGCGCTGCTCGAGGGCGTGCTGCTGTTCGCCGTGCTGTGGCTGTATTCGCGCCGGCCGCGTGCGCTGGGTTCGGTCAGCGGCCTGTTCCTGATCGGCTACGGGCTGTCGCGGTTCCTGGTCGAATTCGTGCGCGAACCGGATCGCCACATCGGCTTCCTGGCATTTGACTGGCTGACCATGGGCCAGTTGCTGTCGTTGCCGATGATCGTTTTCGGGCTCGCATTGATGTGGCTGGCGCAGCGTCGGCCCGCCACGGTGGCCGGCGCGTGAAGCAGTACCTCGACCTCATGCGCCATGTGCGCGACCACGGCACGCGCAAGGAAGACCGCACGGGCACCGGCACGCTGAGTGTGTTCGGTCACCAGATGCGCTTCGATCTGGCCGATGGGTTTCCGTGTGTGACGACCAAGAAGCTGCACCTGCGTTCGATCATCCACGAGCTGCTGTGGTTCCTGCGTGGCGACACCAACGTCCGGTATCTGAACGACAACGGCGTGACGATCTGGGACGAGTGGGCCGATGGGCAGGGCAACCTCGGGCCGGTCTATGGTTATCAGTGGCGGTCCTGGCCCGCGCCGGACGGCCGGCACATCGACCAGATCAGCGACGTCGTCGAGTCCATCCGCCGCAATCCGGATTCGCGCCGGCTCATGGTCAGCGCGTGGAACGTCGCCGATGTCGAACGCATGGCACTGCCGCCGTGCCATGCGCTGTTCCAGTTCTATGTCGCCGGCGGGCGGCTGTCCTGTCAGCTGTATCAGCGCAGTGCCGACATCTTCCTGGGCGTGCCGTTCAACATCGCCTCGTATGCGCTGCTGACCATGATGATCGCGCAGGTCACCGGTCTGGAACCGGGTGATTTCGTGCACACCTTCGGTGACGCACACCTGTATCTGAACCATCTCGATCAGGTCGAAACCCAGCTCGCGCGCGAGCCGTTCGCACTGCCGACGATGCGCATCGATCCGTCCGTGCGCAGTCTGTTTGATTTCCGGTTCGAGCACTTCACGCTCGAGCGCTATCAGTGCCATCCGGCGATCAAGGCGCCGGTGGCCGTATAACTCCAGCATCAGGGAGCCAGCAATGGATCTGAAACTTGTCCACGCCGTGATCGCCGCCGCCTCGGTGCTGCTGTTCGTGATACGCGGGCTTTATCTCATCGCGAGCATGGGGCGTGCACGCGGCTTCGCGATGCGCGCACTGCCGCCGATCGTCGACACGCTGCTGCTCGCGAGCGGCATCTGGCTCGCCGTGAAGATCGGCTTTGATCCGGCGCGTGACACCTGGCTGGATGCAAAGCTCGCCGGTGTCGTCGCCTACATCGTGCTGGGCATTCTGGCCTTCCGCGGACGTACCCGCGGCGCGCGTGTAACGGCCTTTGTTCTGGCGCTCGTTGCCGTTGCCTACGTCTACCTGACCGCAATGCACCGGACGCCGCTGCCGCTGGTATGAGCGAACGTTTGCCGCGGGTCGGATTCGTCAGCCTGGGCTGTCCGAAGGCGCTCGTCGATTCCGAGCGCATCCTGACGCAGTTGCGCACGGATGGTTATGAGATCGCGCCGGACTACGCCTCGGCCGATCTCGTCGTCGTCAATACCTGCGGCTTCATCGATGCGGCGAAGGCCGAGTCGCTGGAGGCCATCGGCGAGGCGCTCGAGGAGAACGGCCGCGTCATCGTCACGGGTTGTCTGGGTGCGCATGCCGACGAAGTGCTGGGCGCGCATCCGAATGTGCTCGCAGTGACCGGGCCGCATGCGACCGACGCGGTCGTCAGTGCGGTGCGCCTGAACCTGCCGCCGCCAGCGCCGGACGCATTCACGTCACTCGTTCCCGCGCAGGGCATCAAGCTCACGCCGCGACATTACGCGTATCTGAAGATCTCCGAGGGCTGCAATCATCGCTGCAGCTTCTGCATCATTCCGCAGCTGCGCGGCGATCTGGTCAGCCGGCGCATCGACGATGTCATGGTCGAGGCCGAGCGACTCGTCGCCGCGGGCGTGAAGGAACTGCTCGTCATTTCGCAGGACACCAGCGCATACGGCGTGGACCGGCGCTATGAACGCGCGTTTCATGCCGGGCGGCCGCTGCGCACCAATCTGCATGACCTGTGCGATGCGCTCGGCGGTCTCGGCGTGTGGGTGCGACTGCACTATGTCTATCCGTATCCGCACGTCGACGACATCATTCCGCTCATGGCCGCCGGCCGCGTGCTGCCGTATCTGGACATCCCGTTCCAGCATGCCAGCGCGCGCATCCTCAAGGCGATGAAGCGTCCGGCGGCTGCCGAGAACACGCTCGCGCGCATCGCCGCATGGCGCAGGCAGGTGCCCGAGCTCACGCTGCGTTCGACCTTCATCGTCGGCTTTCCGGGCGAGACCGACGCCGAGTTCGAGGAACTGCTCGCGTTTCTGCGCGAGGCGCGGATCGATCGCCTTGGCTGCTTCGAGTATTCGCCGGTCGAGGGTGCGCCCGCGAACATGCTCGCGAACCCCGTGCCGGACGAGATCAAGCGCGAACGCTATGATCGGCTCATGCAGTTGCAGGCGCAGATCAGCGCCGCGCGGCTCGGCGAGCGGATCGGCTCGGAGATCGAGGTGCTGATCGACGACTGCGATGCCGAGGCCGCGATCGGCCGTGGCCCGGGCGATGCGCCGGAGATCGACGGTCGTGTTTACCTGCCGGGCTACGAGGCTGCGCCCGGCAGCGTGGTGCGCGCGCGCATCATCGATGCCGATGCGTACGATCTTTTCGCCGAACCGATCAACTGAACGCGGGGACGAACATGGCGAGGGTCAAGGTCTACTCCACCGGACAATGCCCGATGTGCGCACGCACGAAGGCGCTGCTCGCGAAATGGAACATCGGATTCGATGAAGTGCGCGTCGACGGGGATCGTTCGGCATTGCGCGAGTTTGCGAAGATCACCAACGGCGCGCGCACGGTGCCGCAAATCACCATCGACGGGCGCTGGATCGGCGGCTTCAGCGAACTGACCGAACTGCACATGGGTGGCGAGCTCGACGCGCTGGTCGGCGCGTGATCGAAGGCCTGCGCCTGCTGACGATTGATCTGGACGACACCCTGTGGCCCTGCTGGCCGACCATCGAGGCCGCAGAGCAGAGCCTGAAACGCTGGATCGGGCAACACGCCCCGCGTGCCGCGCATGACTACGATCCGCTCGCGATGCGCACCGGTCGGCGGCTGATCGTTCGCGACTGTCCGCATCTGGCGCACGATCTCACCGCACTGCGGCTCGAGGCGTTGACCCGTCTGTTCGCCGCGCATGGCTATGACGCGGAGCTTGCAAGCGCCGCATCCGAACACTTCGTCAACGAGCGTCAGAAGGTCGATCCGTATCCCGAGGTCATCGACACCCTGCGTGCGCTGCGTCGGCATGTCGTGCTTGCGTCGGTGACCAATGGCAACGCGGCAATCGAACGTACGCCGCTGGCCGGGCTGTTCGAGCTTTCGCTGACTGCGGCGGAGGTCGGCGCCATGCGTCCTGATCCGGCGCTGTTCAACGCCGCGCTCACGCATTTCGGCGTAAGTCCAGACGAGGCCGCGCATGTCGGTGACGATCCGGTGCTCGATGTCGGCGCGGCGCGTGCCGTCGGCATGCGCGCGATCTGGCTGGACCGGTTCGGGCGCGACTGGCCCGCGGAGCACATCGCGCCGGACGCGCGTGTCACGACGCTTGCCGACCTGCTGCCCTGACTTCCGCGCAGGCCGCCACCCGATTCCATTGACCGCCGCACGGGCGCGGTCGTAGCCTCTGCCGATCGGGGCCGGTCGGTTCAAATCACCATGAGTGCCAGGAAGATTCTTGTTGTGGTCGGTGCGACCGGCGCACAGGGCGGCGGTCTCGCGCACGCCGTGCTGTCCGATCCGCAGTCCGGTTATCTGGTGCGTGCACTGACGCGCAAGCCGGATTCCGCGCGCGCACAGGCACTTGCCGCACAGGGCGCGCAGATCGTCGCGGCCGATCTGGACGACGCAAACTCGCTGCGTGCGGCGTTTGCAGGCGCCGATGCGGCATTCTGCGTGACGAACTTCTGGGAGCACTTCTCGCCCGAGCGCGAGATCGCGCAGGTCAGGAACATGGCCGAGGCCGCGGTGTTCGCCGGGCTCCGGCATGTCGTCTGGTCGACGCTCGAAGACACCCGCCGCTGGATGTCACTCGACGACCCGCGCATGCCCACGCTCATGGGCCATTACAAGGTGCCGCACTTCGACGGCAAGGGGGAGGCCGACGCGGTGTTCGCCGCGCTGGGCGTGCCGACCACCCGTCTTCTGACCTCGTTCTACTGGGACAACCTGATCCATTTCGGCATGGGGCCGAAGCGCAACGCCGCCGGACGACTGGTGTTCGCGCTGCCGATGGGCGATGCGCGCCTGCCGGGAATCGCGGCCGCGGACATCGGCCGCTGCGTCCTCGGCCTTCTGCGCCGTGGCGACGATTTCGTCGGGCGCATGGTGGGTATTGCCGGCGAGATGCCCACCGGGGCGGAAATGGCCGGTGTTCTGGCCGATGGACTCGGCGAGCCCGTCGACTATCAGGCGATGGAGCCGGCGGCCTATCGCGCGCTCGGATTCCCCGGCGCCGAGGACCTCGGCAACATGTTCCAGTTCAAGCGCGACTTCAATGCCGGTTTCTGCGCCGCCCGCGATCCGCAGCTGGCGCGCGTGCTGAACCCGGAGCTGAAAAGCTTTCGGGACTGGGTGGCCGAAAACGCCGGCGCGCTGCGTTGAGTGAGTCGTCTCGGTCCGGACCCGTACGATAGTTACCCGATGGCGCGCGCCAACCCGGTGTGCGCCGCACCCTACCCAACCAATAGGAGTTTGCTTCGTATGAATCGCAGAGGTTTTGTGCGCATGGCGTTTGCCGGGGCCGCCGCCGGAATCGTGTTGCCGCGTCAGGTGCTGGCCGAGGGCATGCCAGGCATGGCCGGTGGCGTCTATTACACCAAGGATGCCCCGGGCCGCTGGAGCAAGAAGGTCGCCGGCCATCTGCCGCAGATCGAGGCGCAGAAGGGTGCCGCCGGGGTTACGATCCAGGTGGTCACGCCGCACGAGATGAAGGGCTTCGAGCACTACATCGTCAAGCACACGGTCCTGAATCAGGACTTCGGCTTTGTAAACGAGACGATGTTCGATCCGAACAAGGACACGACGCCGCTGTCGCGCTACGAACTCGGCGCTTACAGCGGCCGCATCTACGTGCTCAGCATGTGCAACAAGCACGACGTCTGGCTGAACGCAGCGGACGTCTGAGCTGCGGAAACGCGAACGCCGCCCGCAGGGGCGGCGTTCAGGTCTGGATGGGTTGCGTTTTCCGGTCGAGCGCTGTTTGCGGGCGGACGCGCCAGCGTGGTCAGTTCGCGCGCCATCGCCTCAGCAGGGGTAACGAAAGCGCAATCAGTGTCAGGCTCGCCGGTGCCGGAACACTCGCGAAGCGGATGCGCCAGACGTTCTGGCTGCTTTGTTCCGAGATGTACAGATCGCCCGTGGCGGGATCGATCGCCAGTCCGGCCGGTTCGTTGAAACCCGTCGCAACGACCTGCTCGTTGCCGTTGGCGTCATAACGCAGCACGCGGCTCAGGCCGATGCCAGGATCCTCCGTTACATACAGCCAGCCGCCGAATCCGAATTCCAGATTGTCGGGGTGAAACAGCGTCGAGCCGGGCGCGAGCGCGAACACGCTGGTCGTCCCGTTCCCCGCGACCCTGAGAATGCGGTCGTTCAGCGTTTCCGAGACATACAGGGCCGGGGTGGCCGCGCCGCCAAAGTCTCCGAACGCCATGCCTTCGGGTCGCTGGAGCCCCGCGCCTGCGCCGACCAGTATCGTGGGGGTCGCGTTGTTTCCGGCCAGTTCCAGTTTCAGCAGGCGGCCGTTGCTGAGGTCTTCGCTGATGAGCAGGTCGCCCGCGTTGCCGTACGCATTTGAACCGGTCAGCGTAACCAGGCCCTCGACGTTGCTGGTCGGCGTGGCACCCGTGGAAATACTGGTTGCTGTCGCCGACTGCGGGGTGTTCGAGCCGTCATAGGTCACGTCCATGCGATATACGCGACCGGTGGTCTGTGCGGGTGTGAGTTCCACCGTGAAATGAAACGCGCCCGACGGGTGCGAATCGATCTGGTCCACGCCGGAGATGTTGCTGATCAGGCGCACCACGGTGCCCGTCGTCTTGTCGATGTACGACACACCGCCGTTGCCGATGACCTCGAGCGCGGCGAACAGGTTGCCGTGGCTGTCGAACGTGAGTCCGTCGACCCGCAGCAGGTTCAGCGGATCGTGCGCGACCAGCTCCAGCGTGCCGAGCGCGGTGTCGGCGAGCATCGGCACCGCGCGGCTCGAAGCGGAAATCAGGGCGGCGAGCGCGAACACGAGGCCCGCACCGGCACGTTTCAGGGATTGGCGGCCTGGCGTCTGGTGCATGGTTGAGGCTGAGTGCGTCGGATCACGACGGCGAAGCTGGAATGTAAGCGCAAACGGCGCTGGCGTCGCGGACCTGGTTCGCGATTGTCTACGGTGTCCCTTGAGCAGCCAGGCGTGGCCGCAGCCAGTCGACCGCGTCGGCCAGATCCCGGTCGAGTTTCCACGGCGGATTGATCACGAGCACGCCGCCGCCGGTTAGGCCGCGCGCCGAACCGGCCGCGCGCGGCTCGAGCTGGATGCGCAGCGGCGAGCCGGGTGCGGCGCGCTCGACCGCGCGCAGCATGCGTTCGACGGGTGCGCCCGCGAGGACCGGGTACCAGAGCAGGTACACCCCGGTCGCGAAACGCTTGAGTGCGTCCTCCAGCGCCCGCGGCACGTCCTGATAATCGCGATCCAGTTCATAGCTCGGGTCGATCATCACCAGTGCGCGCCGCTCCAGCGGCGGCAGCCGTGCGCGCAGCCCGGCGAGCCCGTCGGACTGCTCGATCTGCACGCGTCGGTGTGCCGGTGGTGCCGCGCCAAGCCGTGCGCAATCGTCCGGATGCAGTTCGTAGAGCGCCATGCGATCTTCGCCACGCAGCAGGCGTGCGGCGATCGCGGGCGAGCCCGGATACCAGCGCAGCTCGCCGTCGCGGTTTTCCGCGTGAATGCACTTGAGGTAGCGCGCGACGGCCGCTGGCGCGTCCTGCGCCTGCCAGATTCGTTCGACTCCGCTCGCCGCCTCGCCGGTCTTGCGGGCCTGCTCACTGGCGAGGTCGTAGCGGCCGGCCCCGGCGTGGGTTTCTAGATACAGCAGCGGCCTGGGTTTCTCGACCAGGCGCGCAAGCGTCGCGGCCAGCGCGACGTGCTTGAGCACATCGGCATGGTTGCCGGCATGAAACGCGTGGCGGTAGCCGAGCATGCGTTCTAGAACATCCAGTGATGCAGCAGGCCGGCCGCAGCGCAGGCCGCGAGCACGGGCATGATGCCGATTTTCCAGCGCCACAGGGCCAGGAACGCCGCAACCGAGATGGCCAGCGCGAACCATTCGAACCGGCCGCTGAACGGCGCATCGGTGCCCGCATCCGGCCACAGCACGTGCCAGGCGAAGAACACGGCGAGGTTCAGGATCACGCCGACGACGGCCGCGGTGATCGCGGTGAGCGGCGCGGTGAACTTGATGTCGTGGCGCGTCGCCTCGACCGCCGGTGCGCCGATCAGGATGAACAGAAACGACGGCAGGAACGTGAACAGCGTCGCGACCGCCGCGCCCGCCATGCCGGCCGCGGCCAGCAGGTCCGGCCCGAACAGCGCCTTGGTCCAGCCGCCGACGAAGCCGACGAACGCGACGACCATGATCAGCGGTCCGGGCGTGGTCTCGCCGAGCGCCAGCCCGTCGATCATCTGCGGACCGGTCAGCCACTGATAGGTCTCCACGCCGCCCTGGTAGACATACGGCAGCACCGCATACGCGCCGCCGAAGGTCACCAGCGCCGCCTTGGTGAAGAACCAGCCCATCTGCGTGAGCGTGCCGTCCACGCCCCAGCGCAGGTACAGCGCCGCTTCCACGGCCACCCAAAGGCCGAGACCCACGGCGCCGATCGCAATCGTTCGCGGCCAGCTGAACCGGCCCCAGGCCGGCGGTGGTGTGTCGTCGTCGATCAGGGCCGGACCGCTGCCGGCGTGGCCGCCGCCATGGCCGCCGCCGCCGCGGAACCGCTCGGGGGTGATGCGGCCGCCGACGAGCCCGATCACCGCCGCGCCGACCACGATCAGCGGGAACGGCACGTGCAGCGCGAAGATCGCGACGAACGCGGCCGCCGCGAGCGCCCAGAGCAGGCCGTTGCGCAGCGCGCGCGAGCCGATGCGCCAGGCCGCATGCACGACGATGGCCGTGACCGCGGGCTTGATGCCGTAGAGCACGGCGGCGACCGCGGGCACATCCCCGAAGGCCAGATAGATCCAGGTCAGCGCGCCGAGGATCACCAGCGACGGCAGCACGAACAGCGCGCCGGCGGCGATGCCGCCGCGTATCCCGTGCAGCAGCCAGCCGATATAGGTCGCCAGCTGCTGCGCCTCCGGTCCCGGCAGCACCATCGTGTAATTCAGGGCGTGCAGGAAGCGCCGTTCGCTGATCCAGCGCCGGCGCTCGACGAGTTCCTGGTGCATCATCGCGATCTGCCCGGCCGGACCGCCGAAGCTGATGAAGCCGAGCTTCAGCCAGTAGCGCAAAGCGGTGGTGAACGCGACCGGAGCCGGTCGCGACGGCGTGGTGTCGGCGTGGTCCATGGGGCGGTCGGTCAGTGGCGGGCGGGCCGCGCATCATACGCCGCAGCACCAGTAGCGACCCCTGCGATAATCGCCGGCATGACGACTGCGGCTGAACTGACAGGGCTGGGATTCGCGCTGACACCCGCGCAGGCCGCGGCGCTGGACGCCTATCTCGACCTGCTCGAGAAGTGGAACCGCGTGCACAATCTCACCGCCGTGCGCGACCGCGCGCAGATGGTCACCCGGCATCTGGCCGACAGCCTCAGCGTGCGCGAGTGGATCGCAGGTCAACGCGTTGCGGATGTCGGGTCCGGGGCCGGGCTGCCCGGGGTGCCGCTGGCGATCGTGCTGCCCGAAACGCACTTCGCCCTGGTCGAACCGCGTGCCAAGCGTGTGCGGTTCCTGCGCCAGGTCGCGATCGAGCTTCGATTGCACAACGTCGAGGTCGTCGCGAGCCGTGCCGAGGATCACCAGCCGGCCGTGCCCTACGACTGCGTGGTCACCCGGGCGTTCGCGGCGCTTTCTGATATGCTCGCCGCGACCCGGCACCTGCTGCGCCCGGGAGGGCTCTGGGTCGCGATGAAAGGGCGCATCGACAATTCCGAACTCGCCACGGTCGCCCCGGGCCTCGCGCCGCGCATCGAGCGCCTGAACGCCGCGGGAACGGCGGCCGAGCGCCACGCGGTTCTCCTCACCCGTCCGGTCTGAACATGGCACGCACCATCGCCGTCACGAACCAGAAAGGCGGGGTCGGCAAGACGACGACCAGCGTGAACCTCGCTGCGGCGCTGGCCCTGAGCGGCCAGCGCGTGCTGCTGGTCGACATGGACCCGCAGGGCAACGCAACGGTCGGTTCCGGCGTCGCCAAGAATGACCTGAACACCACGGTGCTGGACGTGCTGCTCGGCGAAGCGGCGGCCGCCTCGGCACTCGTCACGCCCGCTGAGGCCGGCTTCGACGTGCTGCCCGCCAACGGTGACCTCACCGCCGCGGAGGTCGAGCTGTTGCAGATCAGCGGCCGCGAGCGGCGGCTGCGCTCGGCGCTGGAAGGCGTGCGCGATCGCTACGATTTCATACTCGTCGACTGCCCGCCGTCGCTGAACATGCTCACCGTGAATGCGCTGGTTGCGGCCGACGGTGTGCTGGTGCCGCTGCAGTGCGAGTACTACGCGCTCGAGGGCCTGACGGCGCTCATGACGACGATTGATCGGGTGCGCGAGCAGGCGAACCCGGCGCTGCGCATCGACGGCATCCTGCGTACCATGTACGACCCGCGCAACAACCTCGCCACGCAGGTCTCGGCCCAGTTGATCATGCATTTCGCCGACAAGGTCTACCGCACCGTCATCCCGCGCAACGTCCGGCTCGCCGAGGCGCCGAGCCACGGCGTGCCGGTCACGCTGTACGACCGCGCCTCGCGCGGATCGCTTTCTTATCTGGCGCTGGCCAGCGAGATGCTGCACCGCTACCGGCGCGAGCCGCAGGCGCAGCCGGCTTGAGCACGCGCAAACGCGGACTCGGCCGCGGGCTCGACGCACTGCTCGGCGGCGCGGTGGCGGCCAGCGCGCCGACGCCGGCGGCCGGCGAGCGGGTCTTGCAGCTCGGCGTCGACCAGCTCAGACGCGGCCGGTTCCAGCCGCGCGGCCATTTCGACCAGGAAGCGCTCGAGGAACTTGCAGAATCCATCCGCGCCCAGGGGCTGGTGCAGCCCATCGTCGCGCGACCGGTCGACGCCGACCGCTACGAGATCATCGCTGGGGAACGTCGCTGGCGCGCCGCGCAGATCGCCGGCCTGAAAGACGTGCCCGTCGTCGTGCGTGATGTGCCGGACCAGGCCGCCATGGCCATGGCGCTGATCGAGAACATCCAGCGCGAGGACCTCAACCCGTTGGAAGAGGCCACGGCCCTGAGCCGCCTGCAACGCGAATTCGAGCTGACCCACCAGCAGATCGCCGAGACCGTGGGCAAATCCCGTGCGACCGTCACCAACCTGCTGCGGCTGCTGGAACTGAACCTCGACGTCAAGGAGCGGCTGGACCGCGGCGACATCGAGATGGGTCACGCGCGCGCACTGTTGGCGCTCAACGGGCAGGCGCAGAGCGATGCGGCCCGGCATGCGTCCGAGCAGGGCCTGAGCGTGCGTCAGACCGAGGCGCTGGTGCGCCGGCTCGCCAATCCGCAGCCGGCAGCCGCGAAGCCCGCGCGCGATCCGAACGTCGAGCGGCTGCAGCACGATCTCGGCGAACGGCTCGGCGCGAAGGTCGAGATCAGCTCGGACCCGAAGGGCCGCGGGCGGCTCGTGATCGGCTTCAACAGTCTCGACGAACTCGACGGCATCCTCGCGCACATCCGCTGACGGCCCCGGGTTGGGGATGTGGCGCAGATCACAGTGTTGTTGTTTGCCCGTTGTGGCCTGCCGCATAATAGCCGCAATTTTCACAAGGGAGGCCCAGGGACATGAATCGATCTCTCCTCGCGGCTGCCGCACTGCTGGCATCCGCTTCCGCGCTCGCCGACGAAACCATCACTTTGAATAGTGGTGTGGCGCCGGTGACCGTGCTGGCCGGCCCGGCCGATACGCCGTTCGCTGCATCGTTCGTCGCGGCCGACTTCACGGCCGCTTCGAGCGGGCCGGCGGCCACCGTCGACCTGACGCCGGCCGGGGCTTGGATCGCTGCGCTACCCGCCGACGCGGCCGCGGAGTGGATTGGCGCCTCGGCCGATCCTGGTACCGCAGGACCCTCGGGTCTCTATGCATTCCCGTTCACGATCACCGAGACGGCGATCGGGTCGGTCACCCTGACGGTCGCGTTCGCGGCCGATGATGCGCTCGGTCACGCCGCTGCGCCCAACCAGGGTGTGTTCGTCAACGGCACGCCGCTTGCCGGCACGACCGGTGGCGGGTTTGCCGCGCAGACGACCTACGGCCCGACCGACATCACGGGGCTGGTTTCGACCGGCGCGAACACCGTCTATCTGTACGCGCCTGACGTCGCGGGTGGCCCGTCGGGTCTGATTGCGAACGTCGTGGTCGCAGTCGAAACGGCCGATGCCGATCTGACGCTCGTGAAGACGGCGTCGGCGCCGACCGTGCAGACGAACGCGGCATTCAGCTACTCGCTCGTGGTCTCGAATGCCGGTCCGGATGCCGCCACGAACGTCACCGTGACCGACACGCTGCCTGGCGGTGTGGGCTACGTGTCCGCCTCGGGTAGCGGCTGGTCCTGCGGTCATGCCGCCGGAATCGTGACCTGCACCCGGGCGAGCATCGCCAGCATGTCCGCCGCGCCGACGATCACGATCAACGTGACCGCGCCTGGTTCGCCCACGAACACCATCAACAACGCCAGTGCCAGCTCCGATTCGGACGACCCGGATGGCGCCATGGATTCCGCGACCGTGAACGTCGTGGATCCGCCGCCGGTGGACGAAGAGCCGCAGCACGTGCCGACGCTCAATGTGTTCGGCATCGCCGGCCTGATCGCCCTGATCGGTCTGGTGGGCGGCCTGCGTCGCCGTCGCGGCTGACCGCAGCCTGCATCGGCCGCCGGAGCGCGTTGCGTTCCGGCGGCTTTTTTTCGCCCGTGGGCATGATCGTTTTCAATAGTCTGGATCAAGCCTCGCCGCTGCGGCGCAATTCCCAGTAAAAACCACGCATCCCGTAGTTCGCCGGTGTGGGTTGCGCATTGACCGCCATCGGGTCGCTCCGTAGAATCCCCGGGTCTTTGGCAGGCGGTTTCGGGCGTGAAGCCCACACGCGACGACTCGATCGATGACGGCAGCGGATCGACAACGCATCATCCGCGCCACGCTGATCCAGATCGCCATCGGGCTGGGTGTGGCGGGTCTGCTCCTCGTGAGTGTGGATCGCATCGCCGCGATGTCCGCGCTGGCGGGCGCGGCGATCGCCCTGGCCGGAAGCCTGCTGTTCGCGCTGGTCGTGTTCGCGCCTTACCGCGCCGCCGACCCGGGCGGCTTGACGCGCCGGCTGTATGTGGCGGAGTTCGCCAAGCTGGCGCTGATCGCGGGCATGTTCGCATGGCTGTTCGACGGCTGGCAGGGGCTGAACCCGGCGCCGTTGTTCGTGACGTTTTTTTTGGCTTATCTCGTGCCGTGGATGGTCGCCGGCAGCGGTTCGACCACGGCTAGGTAACGGTTCGCATGTCTTCGGAAAGTACGCTGACCTCGGGTGAGTACATCAAGCACCACCTGACCAACATGACGTTCGGAAAGCTTCCGGACGGCAGTTGGGGGATTGCGCACGACCAGGCCGAGGCGGCCCAGATGGGGTTCTGGGCGATCCACGTCGACACGATGTTCTGGTCGATCACGCTGGGCGTGCTGTTCCTGTGGCTGTTCGGCAAGGTCGCGAAGTCCGTCACCACGGGCGTGCCGGGCCGTCTGCAGAACTTCGTCGAGATCATCATCGAATTCATCCAGACCAGCGTGAAGGGCTCGTTCTCGGGGCACAATCCGCTGGTCGCGCCACTGGCCCTGACGATCTTCATCTGGGTCTTCCTGATGAACCTGATGGACCTGATCCCGGTCGATCTGATTCCGCTCGCGGCCGGCAAGATCGGCGAGTGGGTGTTCGGCGCCGATCCGCACCACGTCTACTGGAAGGTCGTGCCGTCGACTGATCCGAACGCGACCTTCGGCATGTCCATCGGCGTGTTCATCCTGATCCTGTACTACAGCCTGAAGAACAAGGGCGTCGGCGGCTTCGTGCACGAACTCACGGGCATGCCGTTCCAGTCCGACAACCCGGTGATGAAGGTGCTGTTCATCCCGGTCAACCTGTTCCTGGAAGGCGTGAACCTGCTGGCGAAGCCGGTTTCGCTGTCGCTGCGACTGTTCGGCAACCTGTATGCCGGCGAGATGATCTTCATCCTGATCGCGCTGATGTACGGCTCGAGCTTCGTGCTGTCGACCTTCGGCGGCGCGTTGCAGTTTGTCTGGGCGGTGTTCCACATCCTGGTCATCACCCTGCAGGCGTTCATCTTCATGACGCTGACCATCGTCTATCTCGAAATGGCCAGCCACGAACACTGATTCCTACTCTGATCCATCTCTAACGAAAGACTTCACGGGAGACCCTCATGGAAATGGCAAGTGCATTGCTCGTTATTGCCGCGTCCATCATGCTCGGACTCGGCGCCGTCGGCGCCGCGGTCGGCATCGGTGTGCTCGGTGGCCGGTTCCTGGAAGGCGCGGCGCGCCAGCCGGAACTGATCCCGATGCTGCGTACGCAGTTCTTCATCGTCATGGGTCTGACCGACGCGGTGCCAATGATCGCCGTCGGTCTGGGCATGTACGTGCTGTTCGCGCTGGCCTGAAGACGTCGCCTGCGGCCGCAGCCGCAATCGTCCAGCGGGAGAATCCGGCATGAACATCAACCTGACACTGATTGGGCAGATGCTTTCGTTCGTGGTGTTCGTATGGTTCACCATGAAGTTCATCTGGCCGCCGATCGTCAAGGCGCTCGAAGAACGCAAGGCGAAGATCGCCGAGGGTCTGGCGGCCGCCGAACGTGGCGTGCACGAGCAGGAACTTGCGCAGAAGCGCGCGACTGAAACGCTTCACGAGGCCAAGCAGCAGGCCGCCGACATCATCGGCCAGGCCAACAAGCGTGCGGGCGAAATCGTCGAAGAGGCCAAGGTCGCGGCGAAGAGCGAAGGCGAACGCCTGCTGCACGCCGCCCAGGCCGCGATCGACCAGGAGGTCGCGCGTGCCCGTGAGGAGCTGCGCGGCAAGGTCGTCGAACTCGCGGTCGCGGGGGCTGCAAAGATCCTCGAACGCGAAGTGGACGCCGAGACGCATCGCGGCGTGGTCGACAAGGTCGCGGCGGCGCTGTAGCACAACGCCATGGCCGAACTCACAACCCTTGCCCGTCCTTACGCCGATGCGGTGTTCGCGCGTGCGCTCGAGACCGACAAGCCCGATCTGTGGTCGGAAGTGCTTGCGCTGCTGGCCGCGGTCGTTGACGACCGCCAGGTCCGCGCGCTGATCGGTCGCCCCGATCTGGGCGCCGAACGGCTTGCGGATTTTCTGCTCGACATCGGCGGTGGGCGCATCTCCGAAGAAGGGCAGAATCTCGTGCGGCTGCTCGCGCAGAATGGTCGCGTCGCGCTGTTGCCCGAGATCGCACGCCTGTACGAGGTGCTGCGTTCCGAACACGGCGGCGCAATCGACGTGGAGCTGACCGCGGCCTATCCGGTCAACGACGCTCAGCGTCAGTCGCTGGCGGCGGCGCTGGGCAAACGGCTGGGTCGCGAGGTGCGACTGAGTGCAAGTGAAGACAAATCCCTGATCGGCGGCGTGAAGATTCGCGCCGGTGATCTGGTCATCGACGGCTCGGTGCGCGCTCGACTTGAAGCGCTTGCCAGTCAATTAGGTACTTAAATGAACATGCAATTAAACCCCTCCGAGATCAGCGAACTCATCAAGAGTCGCATCGCCAAGTTCGACCTCAAGACCGAGGCCCATACCGAGGGCACGGTCGTGAGCCTGACGGACGGCATCACGCGTATCCACGGCCTAGCCGATGCGATGCAGGGCGAGATGCTCGAGTTTCCGGGCAACACCTTCGGGCTCGCGCTGAACCTGGAGCGTGACTCCGTCGGCGCCGTTATTCTCGGTGAGTACAAGCACATCTCCGAGGGCGACAGCGTCAAGTGCACGGGTCGCATCCTCGAAGTGCCGGTCGGCGAGGCGCTGCTCGGGCGTGTGGTCAACTCGCTGGGCATGCCGATCGATGGCAAGGGGCCGATCGACGCGCAGGGTACGGCGCCGATCGAGAAGGTCGCCCCGGGCGTCATCTGGCGCAAGTCGGTCGATCAGCCGGTGCAGACCGGCCTGAAGGCCATCGACGCGATGGTCCCGGTCGGTCGCGGTCAGCGCGAGCTGATCATCGGCGACCGCCAGACCGGCAAGTCCGCGGTGGCGATCGACACGATCATCAACCAGAAGGGCACCGGCATCAAATGTATCTACGTCGCGATCGGCCAGAAGGCCTCGTCGGTCGCCGGCGTGGTGCGCAAGCTCGAAGAGCATGGCGCGATGGAACACACCATCGTGGTTGCGGCCACGGCCGCCGAGTCGGCCGCGATGCAGTTCATCGCACCGTACTCCGGTTGCTCGATGGGCGAGTACTTCCGCGATCGTGGTGAAGACGCACTGATCATCTATGACGACCTGACCAAGCAGGCCTGGGCGTATCGCCAGGTCTCGCTGCTGCTGCGTCGTCCGCCGGGCCGCGAAGCCTATCCCGGCGACGTGTTCTACCTGCACTCGCGCCTGCTCGAGCGTGCCGCGCGCGTGAACTCGGACTTCGTCGAGCGCGCGACCAACGGCGAGGTCAAGGGCAAGACCGGTTCGCTGACCGCCCTGCCGATCATCGAGACCCAGGCCGGCGACGTGTCGGCCTTCGTGCCGACCAACGTGATCTCGATCACCGACGGTCAGATCTTCCTCGAGACCGACCTGTTCAACGCCGGCATCCGCCCGGCCATCAACGCGGGCCTGTCGGTATCGCGTGTCGGTGGCGCGGCGCAGACGAAGATCATCAAGAAGCTCGGCGGCGGCGTGCGTCTCGCGCTCGCGCAGTTCCGCGAACTCGCGGCGTTCTCGCAGTTTGCATCCGACCTCGACGAGGCCACCCGCAAGCAGCTCGACCGTGGCCAGCGCGTGACCGAACTCATGAAGCAGCCGCAGTACACGCCGCTGACCGTGGCGGAAATGGCGCTGTCGCTGTTTGCCGCGAACGAGGGCTATCTCGACGACGTGGATACGAAGAAGATCGTCGAGTTCGAGCATGCCCTGCATGCGTTCGCCAACGGCAGCCACAAGGCGCTGCTCGATGAGGTGAACAAGAAGGCCGGCTGGGACGACGACACCGCCGCCAAGTTCCACGACGTGCTCAAGGCATTCAAGGCCAACGGCGTCTGGTAAGCGGCTGACGGAATCAGACAATGGCCGGCGCAAAAGAGATTCGCACCAAGATCAAGAGCGTGCAGAGCACGCAGAAGATCACCGCGGCCATGGAAATGGTCGCCGCGAGCAAGATGCGGCGCGCGCAGGAACGCATGCGTGCGGCGCGCCCGTATGCCGAGAAGATGCGTGTGGTCATGACCCACCTCGCGCAGGCGCATCCGGAGTACAAGCACGTGTACCTGCAGGAGCGCGCAGAGATTCGTTCCGTCGGCTACATCGTCGTGTCGTCGGATCGCGGTCTTGCCGGCGGGCTCAACAACAACCTGTTCCGCAGCATCGTGCGGCAGATGCGCGAGCACGAACGTGGCGGACGCAAGTTCGCGATGTCGCTGATCGGTTCCAAGGCCGAGGGCTTTTTCAACCGGCGCGGCGCGAACGTGCTCGGGCAGATCACGCACATCGGCGACGCGCCGAAGGTCGAGGACCTGATCGGCACGGTCAAGACCATGCTGGATGCGTTTGCGAGCGGCGAACTCGATGCCGTGTATCTCTGCTACAACGAGTTCGTGAACACCATGACGCAGCGCCCGACCATCGAGCAGCTGCTGCCGATCGCGGGCGCGGAAGCCGACGCCGGCAAGAAGCAGCACTGGGACTACATCTACGAGCCGGATGCGCGCGAGGTTCTTGATGGCCTGCTGACGCGTTATGTCGAATCCATCGTCTACCAGAGCGTGGTCGAGAACCTCGCCTCGGAGCAGGCCGCGCGCATGGTCGCGATGAAGGCCGCGACCGACAACGCCGGCAAGATGATCGACGAATTGAAGCTTATCTATAACAAGGCCCGCCAGGCCTCGATCACGCAGGAAATCTCCGAGATCGTCGGCGGCGCGGCAGCGGTCTGATCGAAGACCGCCAACCAGAATTTCAGATCAAGAGGTTCGGATTATGAGCAGCGGAAATGTCGTGGAAATCATCGGCGCGGTCGTCGATGTCCAGTTCCCACGCGACGCGATGCCGAAGGTCTACGATGCACTGCGCATCGACGGGTTTGGAGACGACGGGCTGACGCTGGAAGTCCAGCAGCAGCTCGGCGACGGCGTCGTACGCACGATCGCGATGGGTTCCACCGACGGTCTGCGTCGCGGCGTCGATGTCGCGAACACCGGCACGCCGATCCAGGTGCCGGTTGGCAAGAAGACCCTCGGTCGCGTCATGAACGTGCTGGGACAACCCGTCGACGAGGCCGGCCCGGTCGGTGCCGAGGAGACCTGGCCGATTCACCGTTCGCCGCCGACCTACGCGGAGCAGGCCGCCAGCGTTGAGATTCTTGAAACCGGCATCAAGGTCATCGACCTGATCATGCCGATCGCCAAGGGCGGCAAGATCGGCCTGTTCGGCGGCGCGGGCGTCGGCAAGACCGTCACGCTCATGGAGCTGATCCGTAACATCGCCATCGAGCACTCGGGCTTCTCGGTGTTTGCGGGCGTCGGCGAGCGTACGCGCGAAGGCAACGACTTCTATCACGAGATGAAGGACGCCGGCGTTCTCGACAAGGTGGCGCTGGTGTACGGCCAGATGAACGAGCCGCCGGGCAACCGTCTGCGCGTGGCGCTCACGGGCCTGACCATGGCCGAGTACTTCCGCGAACAGAAGGCCGACGTGCTGCTGTTCGTCGACAACATCTATCGCTATACGCTGGCCGGTACCGAGGTGTCCGCACTGCTCGGCCGCATGCCGTCCGCGGTGGGTTACCAGCCGACGCTGGCCGAGGAAATGGGCGTTCTGCAGGAACGCATTACCTCGACCAAGACCGGTTCCATCACCTCGTTCCAGGCCGTGTACGTGCCCGCGGACGACCTGACCGACCCGTCGCCGGCCACGACCTTCGCGCATCTGGACGCAACGCTGGTGCTGTCGCGTCAGATCGCCGAGCTTGGCATCTACCCGGCCGTGGACCCGCTGGATTCGACCTCGCGCCAGCTCGATCCGCTGATCATCGGTCAGGACCACTACAACACCGCGCGTGCCGTGCAGAGCACGCTGCAGCGTTACAAGGAGCTCAAGGACATCATCGCGATCCTGGGCATGGACGAGTTGTCCGAAGACGACAAGCTCACCGTGTCGCGTGCGCGCAAGATCCAGCGCTTCCTGTCGCAGCCGTTCTTCGTCGCCGAAACCTTCACGGGCTCGGCCGGCAAGTACGTGTCGCTGGCCGACACGATCCGCGGTTTCAAGATGATTGTCGAAGGCGAGATGGATCAGTATCCGGAACAGGCCTTCTACATGGTCGGCTCGATCGACGAAGTCGCCGAGCGGGCGAAGTCGGTCTGAGGCCGGCTGACCAGTCACGGCCATGGCAATGACCATCCATGTCGACATCGTCAGCGCCGAGAAGAACATCTTCTCGGGACTGGCGGAAATGGTGTACGCACCCGCGGTGATGGGCGAGGTCGGCATTGCGCCGCGCCACGCGCCGCTGATCACGCGCCTGAAGGCCGGCGAGGTGCGGGTGGAGACCACGCCCGGCACCCAGCAGTCGTTCTTCATCTCCGGCGGCATCCTCGAGGTGCAGCCGGACGTGGTGACGGTGCTGGCCGACACGGCCGTGCGGGCCGCCGATCTCGATGAAGCCGCGGCGATCGCCGCGCGCGAACGCGCCGAACGCGCACTGGCCGATGCAAGGACGGAGTTCGACACTGCCCGCGCCCAGGCCGAACTGGCCGAGCGGGCCGCGGAGCTGCGCGCAATCGACCGAATCCGCAAGCAGGCCAAGCGCTAGACCTGTCGACCCATTGCCGGCAGCCGCGCGCCAGCCGGACCGCACCGGGGGCCCGATGGCCGACACCATCCGCAAGGGCAAATACGTTCGGTTCACCTACCGCGTGAGCGACGAAACCGGACAGGTCGCCGAACGGAGCGATCAGCCCGTGCCCTATGTACACGGCGAGGGCGGCGTTCTGCTGCCGAAGATCGAACTCGCGCTGGCCGGCAAATCCGTCGGCGACGTGGTCACCGTCGACGTACCACCCGAAGAAGGCTTCGGCCCGCATAACCCGGACCTTGTCTTTACCGACGATATCGAGAAGGTCCCCGCGGAATTCTCCTACCTCGGGGCGGCGGTCACGATGCAGAGCGATCGTGGCGAGACGATGATCTTCCACGTCACCAGGATCGAAGACGGTCAGTTGACCGCCGACGGCAATCATCCGTACGCGGGCCGGACTCTCCGGTTCCGGCTGGAGATCGTCGAGGTGCGCGATGCCACCGATGACGACCGCCGCATGGTCGCCGAACTGCGCTCCGCCATCCCGCTGAAGGCCCCGCATTGAGCCCGGCGCGATGAGCCTCGCTGTCGTCATCCTCGCCGCCGGACAGGGCACGCGCATGCGCTCGCGTCTGCCCAAGGTGCTGCACCCGATCGGCGGCCAGCCCATGCTCGTGCGCGTGATCACCGCGGCGCGCCAGCTCGAAGCGAACACCATCTGCGTCGTCTACGGTCATCACGGCGCGCAGGTGCAGGCCGCGGTGGCCGGCCACGCATCGGTCGACTGGGTCGAACAGCTGGAACAGCTCGGCACCGGCCACGCCGTGCAGCAGGCCATACCGAACATTGCCGGCCATGATCACACCCTCGTGCTGTACGGCGACGTGCCGCTGATCGAGGTGCCGACCCTGCAACGCCTGCTCGCCGAGCTCGAACACGCGCCACTGGCGCTGCTGACGATGTTTCCCGATTCCGCGCAGGGCTATGGCCGGATCGTGCGTGGCGATGGCGACATGGGCGCAATCGAGCGCATCGTCGAAGAGCGTGACGCCACGGATGCCGAACGCCGGATTCCCGAGTGCAATTCCGGCATCCTCGCCGCCCGGACCGACGCCCTGATCGGCTGGCTTGAACGTCTGCGCTCGAACAACGCGCAGCACGAGCTGTACCTGACCGATGTCGTCGGGCTTGCCGTCGGTGACGGCGAACGCGTGGCGAGCGCCCAGCCCGACCGCATCGAGGAGGTGCTTGGCGTGAACGACCGTGTGCAGCTCGCCAGACTCGAACGCGAACACCAGCGCCTGGAGGCCGAGGCCCTGATGCGGGCCGGCATCACGCTCGCGGACCCCGACCGTTTCGATCTGCGCGGCAGCCTGACGGCGGGTTCCGATACCTCGATCGATATCGACTGCGTGTTCGAGGGGCGGGTGGTGCTCGGCGAGGGCTGCCGGATCGGACCGCACTGCGTGATTCGCGACGCGGTGATCGGCGAGCGCGTCGAGATTCGCGCCTTCAGCGTGATCGAGGGCGCCGAGATCGGCGACGACTGCATCATCGGGCCTTATGCGCGGCTGCGCCCCGGCGCCGTGCTGGCCGAACAGGTCCACGTCGGCAACTTCGTGGAGATCAAGAATTCCCGGTTGGGTGTCGGCGCCAAGGCGAATCACCTGAGCTACCTCGGTGACGCCACGGTGGGGCGGCGCGTGAACGTCGGCGCGGGCACCATCACCTGCAATTACGACGGCGCCAATAAACACCATACGACCATTGGCGACGACGCCTTCATCGGCTCGAACACCGCCCTGGTCGCGCCTGTCACCGTCGGCGAGGGCGCGACCATTGGCGCCGGCTCGACCATATCCGCCGACGTTCCGCCGGGTACGCTCGCGCTGACGCGGCCCGAGCAACGTTCCCTTAAGCACTGGAAACGCCCGAAAAAGGACGCGGCCAAGACCTGACCCGCCCGCGGCAGGCGAGCATTCGGGAGCATCCCTCCGCCGCTGCGCTACGATAGCGCCCACCGGAACTACTGCGGAGCCGAAAACCGCCATGTGTGGCATCGTAGGTGCGGTCGCCCAGCGCGACGTCGCCCCCATCCTGATCGAAGGCCTGCGCAGGCTCGAATACCGCGGTTACGATTCGGCCGGTCTTGCCGTACTCGACGCCGCCGGCTGCATCACCCGTCACCGCACCGAGGGCAAGGTGGCCCGGCTTGCGGGGATTGTCGAAGAACACCCGCTTGGCGGCGGAACCGGCATCGCCCACACGCGCTGGGCCACGCACGGCGCGCCGTCCACCCGCAACGCACATCCGCATGTCTGCCGTGACACGGTCGCGGTTGTGCACAACGGCATCATCGAAAACTTCGCGGAACTGCGCGAACAGCAGTCCGCGGCCGGTCACCGTTTCACCTCGGATACCGATACCGAGGTCATCGTCCACGCGGTGTTCGACCGCATCGAAGCGGGAGGCGATCTGCTGGAGGCCGTGCGCGGTGCCACCGCTTCGTTCGACGGTGCGTATGCACTCGGGGTCGTCAGCCGTAACGAACCGGACCGGCTCGTCGCCGCGCGACGCGGCAGTCCGCTGGTGATCGGGCTGGGAATCGGCGAGAACTTCGTCGCCTCCGACGTCTACGCGCTACTGCCCGTCACGCAACGGTTCATGTTCCTCGAAGAAGGCGACATCGCCGATGTACGCCGCGACTCGATCGTTGTCTACGACGCATCCGGCACCCGGGTCGAGCGTGCCGTGCGCACCAGCGAACTGTCGCCCGAGGCGGCCGAACGCGGTGGCTACCGCCATTACATGCTCAAGGAGATTCACGAGCAGCCGCGCGCGATCATCGATACGCTCGAAGGTCGCCTGGTCGGCGACGGCGTGTCGCCCGAGGTGTTCGGCGCGAACTCCCAGTCGATACTCGCGGGCGTGCGCGCGGTGCAGATCGTCGCCTGCGGCACCAGCTACCACGCCGGGCTGGTGGCCCGCTACTGGCTCGAGAGCCTCGTCGGCATTCCCTGCAACGTCGAGGTCGCAAGCGAATATCGTTACCGACCGCATGTGGTGGCACCGGACACGCTGTTCGTAACCGTATCGCAGTCCGGCGAAACCGCCGACACGCTCGCGGCATTGCGACTTGCCAAAACGCTTGGCTACCGTGCGAGTCTCACGATCTGCAACGTACCGGAAAGCTCGCTGACCCGTGAGTCCGATCTGGTGGCGCTCACGCGCGCGGGGCCGGAAATCGGCGTTGCATCGACCAAGGCGTTCACCACCCAGTTGACGGTGCTCGCGCTGCTGGTTGCGCTGCTTGGGCGCGAGACTGCGAATGGAGCGGACATCGAGACAGCGGTCGTCCGGCAACTGCGCGCGCTGCCGTTGCTCTGCGAGCGTGCGCTTGAACTGGACCCGGCCATCGAACTGCTCGCACAGCACCTCGCCGACAAGTCGCATGCGCTGTACCTCGGTCGCGGCGCGCACTACCCGATTGCGATGGAAGGCGCGCTGAAGCTCAAGGAAATATCGTATATCCACGCCGAGGCGTATCCGGCCGGCGAATTGAAGCATGGTCCGCTGGCGCTCATCGACCGCAACATGCCGGTCGTGGCGGTGCTGCCCGACGATGACCTGCTCGACAAACTCAAATCCAACCTGCACGAAGTGCGCGCGCGCGATGGTCAGCTGTTTGTCTTTGCGGACGAGGATGCCGCGTTTGAAGAGGATGCCGGCGTTGAACTGATTCGTGTGGGTCATTCGTCCGGCGTCGCCGCGCCCATCGTCGCGACCATCCCGCTGCAACTGCTCGCCTACCATGTCGCCATCGTCAAGGGAACCGACGTCGATCAGCCGCGCAACCTTGCAAAGTCGGTCACTGTTGAGTGAACACCTTTGGTTGAGTGATTGTTGTGGTCTGTCGGAATAAAGTCTGTACATTAGGAATATAGTCCGTACAACTAAGAAGAGTCTGTACAGAAATAGCCCTTAGGAAAAAAGTCTGTACAAATTGGACCTGTTGGCAGTGTTGAGGGGCGAAGCGGATTGGGCTTGGTTTCCGCTTACGTCCAGACTTCGACTGTTGTAGGCGGGTGCGGCTGATCGGTGTTGACCGATAGACGCGTCCAGCCATCCGGGCCTGAAATGGTCGCTGATT
>JAGRGH010000046.1 GCA_020445605.1 Chromatiales bacterium | reverse complement strand
TCCTCAAGATGGCCGACGAGCGCACCAAGGCGCCGTACAACCAGAAGAGCCCAGTGCCGGAGCAGTACAGCTGGCCGAGCCTCATCAAGAAAGACGGCGACGAGCTGTTTGATCACTACCGCCACACGCTTGAAGCGCTGGGCAACCAGAAGGGCTTGCTCGGGCTGATCTTCAACAAGTCGCAGAACAAATTCCAAGACCCGGCCAAACTGCGGCGCGCCGAGCGCCGGCGCCAGTCCATCCTGAGCCAGGCGTTTTCCGGCGGGCTGTCGTCGCATGAACTCCATCGGGAGCTAGCGCATGAAATTTGAATCCTTCAAGGCAGGCGTATTACGCCAGCGCTATCAGTACAAGAGCTTCGAGCCGGCGACGGTGAACCATGAGTGGGTGTGGGAAGACGCGACGATCAATGCCTTGTTGGAGGCGGCCAACCGGGCGCTGGGCGAGCTCAATGCATTTTCCTTGATCGTGCCGGACATCGATTTATTCATCGAGATGCACGTGGTGAAGGAGGCGCAGACTTCCAGCCGCATCGAGGGAACCCAGACGGGCATCGACGAGGCGATGATGTCGGAGGAGCAGATTCAGCCTGAAAGGCGCGACGATTGGCGCGAGGTGCGCAATTACATCGACGCGGTGAACACTGCCATCACCGAGTTGAAGCATCTGCCGTTGTCGAACCGGCTGTTGAAGCAGACCCACGAAATTCTGATGCGGGGGGTGCGCGGCGAGCACAAGCAACCGGGTGAGTTTCGTAGCAGCCAGAACTGGATCGGCGGTTCCAGCCTGACGGATGCCGTGTTCATCCCGCCCCACCCAGACGGCGTGCCCGACCTGATGAGCGACCTGGAGGCGTTCTGGCACAACGAAGGCATCGTGGTACCGCACCTGATCCGCGTGGCCATCAGCCATCATCAGTTCGAAACCATCCACCCCTTTCTCGATGGCAACGGGCGAATCGGGCGGCTGCTGATCCCCCTGTACCTGGTGAGCCATGGCCTGTTGGCCAAGCCTTCGCTGTATCTGTCGGATTTCTTCGAGCGTAACCGGGCGAGCTATTACGATGCCCTGATGCGGGTGCGGACGGCGAACGACCTGGTCCACTGGGTGCGTTTTTTCCTGCAGGGTGTCGCGGAGACGGCCACCAAGGGGCGCGAGGTGTTCCGGCAGGTTCTGGCGCTGCGTACCGAGGCCGAGCATGCGGTTTTGGGGCTGGGCAAGCGGGCTGCCAACGCCCGGCAGATGCTGAACCTGCTTTACCGTAAACCGGTGGTTTCGGCGTTAGACGTGGAGAAGGCCTTGTCGGTCAGCACGCCGACGGCGAATGCACTGATCCGGGATTTCGAGAATCTGGGGATGCTGCAGGAGATTACCGGGCAGCAACGGGGGCGGGCTTATGCGTTCGATCGTTACCTACGGCTGTTCGTTAGTTAAGGTAAATGCGCTATCCTTAACTTAGGTGGTGGGTAAGTCAAAGGAATTGGGTACGCATACATTGGTCTCGTTGGCTGCCGAACAAAGGGGAATGCGCTGTGAATACAGCCACCATCGTCCAAAAACTCTGGAACTACTGCAACGTCCTGCGCGACGACGGCATGTCGTATGGCGACTATGTCGAGCAGCTCACCTATCTGCTGTTCCTCAAGATGGCCGACGAGCGCACCAAGGCGC
>JAGRGH010000045.1 GCA_020445605.1 Chromatiales bacterium | reverse complement strand
TGGAGCGGGTGATGGGAATCGAACCCACGCCATCAGCTTGGGAAGCTGAGGTTCTACCATTGAACTACACCCGCGGATTGCGTCCGTCATCTTACGGCAACTGCCGAGGTTTGCCGCAAGCGCCCGCCACAACGAGATTCCGGCTCAGGCAATTCCAAACGACTCACCGTTTCCCGCGGCGCATGGAAATCGCGCCATCTCCGACGGCCACAAGCCGTTGAAAATGATGGAAAGCGAGGACCGGACCTTGCGGTTGCGAGACCGGGAAGGCCGTGGTCAGACCTGTCTCAACAACCTGCTGCACTACTCCAGCACCGACACATCACCGCGCCCGACGCGCAGCACCGCGGGCGCATCGCCGGTCAGGTCCACCACGCTGGTCGGCTCGGCCGGACAGGCGCCGCCGTCAATCACCAGGTCGATCTGCGCGCCCAGCCGATCGCGGATCTCGTACGGATCGTTCAGCGGCATGGCTTCACCCGGCAGGATCAGGGTCGAACTCAGTAGTGGTTCGTTCAGCGCCGCGAGCAACGCGAGCGCAATGCGATGCTCGGGCACGCGCAGGCCGATGGTCTTGCGCTTGGGGTGGAACAGGCGCCGCGGCACCTCGCGCGTTGCGTGCAGGATGAACGTGTAGGCGCCAGGGGTGAGCGCCTTGAGCAGCCGGTAGTCGCGGTTTTCCACCCGCGCGTAGATGCCGAGTTCCGAAAGGTCGCGACAGACCAGCGTCATGTTGTGACGATCGTCGACCTGACGCACGCGACGGATGCGATCTGCCGCCTGTTTGTCGCCGATGTGGCAGCCCAGCGCGTAACTGGAATCCGTCGGATAGGCAATGATCCCGCCCTCGCGCACGATCTCCACCGCGCGCTGGATCAGCCGCGCCTGCGGGTTTTCCGGGTGAATCTCGAAGTACTGCGCCATGGGTTCAGGCAGCCTGCAAATGGGCCGCGAGCGGCGGCGCGAGCCAGACCGGGTCGAGACCGGGCGGCAACGGATCGAGGCGGCCGAGTTCGCGGTAACCCTGACCCGGTCCGTGAAAATCCGACCCGGCCGAGGCGTAGAGCCCGCGCGTGCGCGCCAGAACGCTGATGCGCCGCACGTCTTCCGGCCCGTGGCTGCCGCAGACCACTTCGATGGCCTCGCCGCCGGCGGCCTCAAATTCCTCGCACAGTTCGTTGAGGCGCGCATGGGTCAGATCGTAGCGGGCCGGATGAGCGATGACCGCAACCCCGCCGGCGGTGCGAATCCAGCCGACCGCCTGCTCGAGCGTTGCCCAGCCCGCCCGCACCCAGCCGGGCTTACCCTCGCGCAGGTAGCGGGTGAATGCGCGACGGGCGTCGGGCACGACACCCCGCCCGACCAGCACCCGCGCGAAGTGCGTGCGCGAAACGCCGCTGTCAGAGGCGATTGCGGCCGCATCGGCATAGGCACCCCCGATCCCGGAACGCTCCAGCCGCTCGCCGATCGCAATGGCGCGTGCGGCGCGGCGGCCGGCCTGGAAGGCCAGGCCCGCCACCATTGCCGGATGCGCCGCGTCGATGCCGAGCCCCACGACATGCACGGTCCGCCCGCGCCACTCGACGGAGATTTCCACCCCGGCGACCAGCTCGATCCCGTGGAGGCGGCTGGCCGCACGGGCCTCGGCGAGGCCGTCGGTCGTATCGTGATCGGTCAGCGCCAGCACGTCGACACCGGCCACGCGCGCCTGCGCGACGAGGTCCGCCGGTGCGAGCGTGCCGTCGGAAAACCGGCTGTGACTGTGCAGATCGAAGTTCATGGCAGCCCGTCATTGTACCGGCGACGGCGCCCGCATGCGGGTTGCCGTACAATGGATCGGTTATGCAACCGCCATCGCCGCAGAACGCCCGCGCAGCGGAGCGAACTCATTCGCGGGGGACTGGTCAGATGCCCCTTCTCGCACCGACGCACGGCGATCGCCCGGGCACCGCAGTGGGGCAACCTGGCCGAAGACCGGCACCGCGCCCGGGCCGACCGGCCGACCCCGCACTGAACGGATCGTATGCATGAAGCTCTTATTTGATTTTTTTCCGATCCTGCTGTTTTTCGTCGCCTACAGCGTATGGGGCATATTCACCGCAACCGCGGTGGCCATCGTCGCCGGCGTGGCGCAGGTGCTCTACATGTGGCTGCGGCACAAGCGCGTCGAGAACATGCATGTCATCACGCTCGTGCTGATCGTCGTGCTCGGCGGCGCCACGCTGATCCTGCGCGACCCGAAGTTCATCATGTGGAAGGTCACGGCGGTGAACTGGGCATTCGCGCTGGCGTTTCTCGCCAGCCCGCTGATCGGCGGACGCCCGCTGATCCAGCGCATGATGGCCCAGGCCGTGGAACTGCCCGATGCGATCTGGAAGCGACTGAATCTGCTCTGGGCCGGCTTTTTTGGGCTGGTCGGGCTCGTGAACATCTATTTCGCGCGCGACGCACTGGCCGCCCGCGACGTGCTGCTCGGTGCGTCGACGCTCGACCCGAAGGTCGAACTCAAGGAAGTCGACTGCGTCACCCAGGTCGCCGAGCAGGCCCTGGGCCTTTGTCAGGCGGCACAGGGCAGCGAAGAGATCTGGGTGCAGTTCAAGCTGTTCGGCGTGCTCGGGATGACCGTCGTGTTCGTCATCGCGCAGGCGTTCTGGCTTGCGAAACACCTGCCGCCCGCCGACGGCGGCACGACCGACGAGGCCTGAGATGCTCTACGCGATCATCGCCGAAGACGCCCCCGGCACGCTCGAACAGCGGCTTGCGGCCCGCCCCGATCACGTGGCGCGTCTGCTGAAGCTGCGCGACGAGGGCCGCTTGGTGCTGGCCGGTCCGCATCCGGCGATTGATGCCGAGGACCCGGGGCCCGAAGGCTTTACCGGCAGCCTGATCGTCGCGGAATTCGACAGCCTCGAAGCGGCCCGGCAGTGGGCCAGCGACGATCCCTACCGCGCCGCCGGCGTCTACGACACGGTGCGCGTGAAGCCCTATCGCAAGGTGCTGCCCTGAACATGGGCGCGCGCGTGGCGATGATTCGCGAACGCCTGTCGGCCGGACTCGACGTGCTGTCCCTGGACATCGTCGACGAAAGCCACAAGCACGCCGGGCATCGCGGCGCGATCGAAAGCGGTGGCGGCCATTTCCGCGTGCGTGTCGTCGCGCGCGATTTTGCCGGCCGCACGCCGATTCAGCGTCACCGGCTTGTGTATGCCGCACTCGGCGACGCCATGCAAACCGACATTCACGCACTGAGCATCCAGGCGTTCGCGCCGGATGAACCCACAAGCCCCGAAACCTGACCTGTAACGGAGATCCCTGGAAATGAAACGTACGACTGTCATTGCCGGCGCCGCCGCGCTGCTGCTGCTCGCCGGATGCAATGACGACAAGAAGTCCGCCGCCGCACCGGCCGGTGATGCCGCTCCCGCGAGTCTGATGCCGACGAAGGCCGCCGATGCCGGTGCGCAGCCGGATGCCGCCGCGAAACCGGCCGCCGACGCGGTCGCGCTGATCGACGGCGAACCCGTCAGCGCGCTGAGCTTTGCGATTTTCGTCGCCGAACATGGCGTCAACCCGTCGACGCTGAAAGAGAACATGCAGACCTACGCGAACACGCTGCGCGACTTCCTCACGCTCGAGGTGCTCAAGCGCGCGGCGCTCGCAGAGAACCTCGAACTGCAACCGCAGGTCAGTGGGGAACTCGAATACGCTCGCACCAAGGTGCTCAGCTCCGCCGCGCTGCGTGCCCAGATCGTCCGCTCGCTGCCGGACAACGATGCGCTGAAGGCCGAGTACGACAAGGACCTCGCCGAGAACAAGAACATGGAATACAAGGCGCGCCACATCCTCGTCGAGGAAGAGCAGACCGCCCGCGACCTCATCACGGCCCTTGATGGCGGTGCGGACTTTGCCGAACTTGCGAAAGAAAAGTCGACCGGACCGTCCGGTCCGCGCGGCGGCGACCTCGGCTGGTTCTCACCGAAGCAGATGGTCGCGCAGTTTTCGGAGGCCACCGCGGCGCTGGAGCCCGGTCATTACAGCAAGACCCCGGTGCAGACCCGTTTCGGCTGGCATGTGATCCTGCTCGAAGACCGCCGCGAAGGCGAGCCGGTGCCGTTTGACCAGTTCAAGCAGGCCCGCATCCAGGACGTGCAGCGCAAGGTCGCCTCGCAGTACATCGAGAGCCTGCTGGCGAAGCACGAGATTCGCGTGCCTGAAGCGGTCGGTCGTGAAGCGCAGGGCCTCGGCATGGCCAAGCAGCCCGCCGCGGCCCCCGAAGGCGCCGCCGCACCTGCGCCTGCTGCGGGTCAATAAGCGCGGAAGCCCGCTTTGCTCACGGCACAGGGATGTGCCGCCCCAAGGCTTGAATGATCGGCTGCGCCGGGCTGCTATCGCCGGCTGAGTCGCCAAACAAGCTTCCCTAGGGCCTGTTCACACTACGCGTGACGCAGCGACGGTGGCCGTTGTTGTGGCCAACAAGGCGCTGTGAGCGCAGTGTACTAGACGTATATCAGCGAACCGCAACGCGGTTGGACACGGGAACGGCCCCGTCCCGCGGGGTTGCGCCCCAAAATCCGTCATGCTGCGTTGCTCGTCGTTCATTTAGACACGCCAAACCTCTCTCCTCGCGCCTTGCCTGACGTATTTTGGGGCAGCAACGCTGCGCC
>JAGRGH010000044.1 GCA_020445605.1 Chromatiales bacterium | reverse complement strand
GGCGCAGCGTTGCTGCCCCAAAATACGTCAGGCAAGGCGCGAGGAGAGAGGTTTGGCGTGTCTAAATGAACGACGAGCAACGCAGCATGACGGATTTTGGGGCGCAACCCCGCGGGACGGGGCCGTTGTGGTGTCCAACCGCGTTGCTGTTCGCTGATGTACGTCCAGTACACTGCGCTCACAGCGCCTTGTTGGCCACAACAACGGCCACCGTCGCTGCGTCATGCGTAGTGTGAGCAGGCCCTAGGACCCGATGGGCCTGATCGCATTCGACGGCGTCAGTTGCGGACTGGCGCGTACGCCCGAACGCGGCTCGAACGTCGCGCGGCTGTACGCGCTCTACGAGAGCCCCAACAAGCGGTTCTTCCCCGGTGGCTGGCCGCGGGTCGCCGTGTTCGCGGGGCGCCTGCGCGAGCGGCTGCGCCGCGGCGGGCATTCGATCGTGGATTCAGCACACAACGCCGTCGGCCAGTACCGGGCCGACGGCGATCGCATGCTGGATATCGCCGGATTCGGCTGTGGCGGCGCGCTGGCCGTGGAACTCACCCATGTGATCGCGGCCGACCCGAACCTGCGCGACGTGCAGATTCGCTTCGTCGCGCTCTGGGATGTGCTGCACGCCAACCGCGATCGCTGCCCGTACGCCGACGAACACCACCATCGCAGCCTGCACGCGCGCACGTTCAAGGCCGCGCATGTCATGGCGATCGACGAATCGCGCCGGGACTACGAACTGCAACGCCAGCCGCGCGCCTACGAGATGTGGTTTCGCGGCAACCACGACGACATCGGCGGCTGCGAGGGCAGCCGCGCACTGGCCGACCTGACGCTGGCGTGGATGTTGCGCAAGGCGCGGCTGCTGCGCCTGCCAATCCGCCCCGGCGCAATTGGCGGGCTGAAGCCCGACGCGCAGGCCGACATCTCGGTTCCAGCCGATGCCACGGAGTTCACCCGTCGCGAGGTCATGGAGAACGACCGCGTGCACGAGTCGGTCGGCTTCCGGATTGGCCCGCAGTTCAACAACCCGGACCCGGACCTGATCCGGATACGGCGTTGAGCCGCCGTGGGCACCGTCGGCAGACGGCGGCCGCAGACAGCCGCTCGTCGCAGGCATCGTGAGCGAGTACCTGCTCGCCGCCGGCTTCGCCGCCTACCTGCTCGGCGTGCTGGTGCTGGGATTTCGGGCTTGGCGACGTACGCGCGACCGCGCCGATTATCTGCTTGGCGGGCGCTCGCTCGGGCGGGTGGTCGCAGCGCTCTCGGCCGGGGCGTCGGACATGAGCGGCTGGCTGCTGCTCGGCCTGCCCGGATTTGCCTATGCCTCCGGCGTGCAGGCGCTTTGGCTGGTCGCGGGGCTCCTGATTGGCGCGTGGCTGAACTGGCGGTTTGTCGCGGCCCGGCTGCGCGAGCAGACCGCGCGCATGGGTAACGCACTGACGCTGCCGGCGTGGTTCGCCGCGCGGTTTCCCGATCGCGCCCGCGCGCTGCGGCTCGCGGCGAGCGTGCTGATCGTGTGCTTTTTCCTGTTCTACACGGCGTCCGGACTGGTCGCGGGCGGCAAGCTGTTCGGCACGGTGTTTGGCTGGGACTACCGGCTCGCGGTCGTGATCGGCGCGGCGATCATCGTGCTCTACACGGTGTTCGGCGGCTTCCTCGCCGTGTCTTGGACCGACGTCTTCCAGGGCCTGCTGATGCTCGCGGCGCTGGTGCTGACGGCGCTGCTGGCGACGGCCCTGCCGGACGCCAACGGCACGGTCCGGCCGGCAGACCGGCTGCTCGATCCGTTCGCGAGCCCCGATGGCGGCGCCATCGGCCTGCTCGGCATCGTCTCGCTCGCCGGCTGGGGGCTGGGTTACTTCGGCCAGCCGCACGTGCTCGCGCGGTTCATGGCGCTGCGCGATGCGGGGCTCGCGACCGGCGCGCGGCGGATCGGCATCGGCTGGGCGGCCACGGCGATGCTCGCGGCGGTCTGGGTGGGGCTCGCCGGCACGGTGCTCGCACCCGGCCTCGACGGCACCAGCCGGGAAACCGTGTTCATCGTGCTGGTGGAGCAACTGTTCCACCCGGCGGTTGCCGGCCTGCTGCTCGCCGCGGTGCTGGCCGCGATCATGAGCACGGCGGATTCGCAGCTGCTGGTGTGCGCCTCGGCGCTGGCCGATGACCTGCCTGGGCTGGCGGGCGTGCAACTGGACGAACGGCGGGCGCTGATGGCCAGCCGCGCGGCCGTCGTCGGCATCGCCCTGATCGCCACTGCGCTGGCATGGTCGCCGGACAATGCCGTGCTCGATCTCGTCGCCTATGCCTGGGGCGGGCTGGGCGCGGTATTCGGGCCCGCAATCCTGTTCGCGCTGTATTCACGGCGGGTCACCGGTACCGCCATTCTGGCCGGGATGCTGATCGGCGCCATCGCGATCGTTGCCTGGCACAACCTCTCGGGCGGGCTGTTCGAGCTTTACGAACTCGTGCCGGCGTTTGTGCTGGCGAGTGTCGTGATCGCGGTATTTTCCCGCCGCGCCCCGGCGCGATAGGCCTCGGGCCCGACCAACGGTCGGGAGATCGCGCCCGGATTCACATTTTGTGACGCGGTGCCGTAGACTTATCGTTCTAAAAATAAGAACATGAACCCATGCTCGGCGACCTGTTCACCTCCAAGATGCGGGTCAACATCCTGATCCGGCTGTTCCTGAACCCGGAGGCGCGCACGTATCTGCGGGAACTCGCGCAGGACTACGGCGCCTCGCCCGGCCACGTACACAACGAGTTGCAGCAGCTTTCGAGCGCCGGGCTGCTGCGCGCCGAGCGCGACGGGCGTCAGATCGTCTACCGTGCCGAACAGCGCCATCCGCTGTTTCCGGAGTTGCAGTCCATGGTGCGCAAGTCCCTGGGGATGGACCGCATCGTCGACAGCATCGTCTCTCGGCTGGGCAGCCTGCACGCGGCCTATCTCGTCGGTGACTACGCCAACGGCCGCGACACCGGGATCATTGACCTGGTGCTGGTCGGTGATATCGATCGCCACAACCTCGACGACCTGGTGATGAAAACCGAGCGTTACATCGGTCGGCGTATCCGCACACGTGTACTGACCGCCGACGAGTTCACGGCCATGGCCGACGGCGAATCACTGAATCCGCGCCTGCAGGTCTGGATCCACACCGGGGCGGAACTATGAGCGGGGCGCCCGACGAGACCGTGTACGACGCCAGCAGCCATCGTCAGGCGCTGTGGGCCGTCGCGGGCTGGCGCCAAATGTTTGTCGACCTCTGGCAGTCGCGCGAGCTGATCGGCCGACTGGCGGCGCGCGACATCGCCGTGCGCTACCGCAATGCGTTTCTCGGGCTGTTGTGGGCTGTAATCGTGCCGCTCGCCACCGTCGCGCTCTTTACCTTCCTGACATCGAAACGGGTGCTGCCAATTGGTGCGCCGCCGATCCCCTATCCGGCGTTTGCGTTGTCCAGCCTCATCGTCTGGCAGCTGTTCGGCAACACGCTGGCGGCATGCACTGCAAGCCTTGCGGGAGCCGGATCGCTGGTGACGAAATCGAGTTTCCCCAAGGAGTCGCTCGTCTTTGGTGCTGTCGGCCAGCCATTGCTGGACTTCGCGATCAAACTCCCGCTCGTGGCCGCGGCGTTTCTGTACTACGGCGTGACGCCGGACTGGAGCATTGTCCTGTTGCCGCTGATTCTCCTGCCCGCGATCCTGCTTGCGACGGGTCTCGGATTTTTGTTTTCCATCGCAAACCTGCTGACGCGCGATGTCGGCAATCTAGTCGGCATGTTCGTGACCTTCGGCATGTTCGCGGCACCCGTCCTCTACCCACCACCGGTGCGTGCCCCTTTCGATCTCGTCAACTACCTGAACCCGGTCAGCCCGACTCTGATCGCCGTCCAGGACGTGCTCGCGCACGGCGCCATGCAGCGCCCGGCACTGTTTGCGGCCGGCGCAGTGTTCTCGCTGGCGGTGTTTCTGGTTGGCTGGCGGGTGTTTCGGGTTGCGATTGTTCGGGTTGCCGAGCGCGCCTGACCCATGGCCGCCCATTCGACTTCGCGCATCTCGGTGCAAAACGTTGGCAAACGTTTCTGCAGGTCACTGAAGCGTTCGATGTGGTATGGCATGCGCGATGTTTCGAGCGAACTGCTCGGATTGCCGCTCGATACCACACGCCTGCGCCGGGACGAATTCTGGGCGCTCGACAATGTGTCGTTCGACGTCGCGCCGGGCGAGTGTCTGGGCGTAATCGGCCCGAATGGCGCGGGCAAGAGCACCCTGCTCAAGATGATCGCGGGCATCATCCCGCCGGACCGCGGGACCATCCGGGTACGTGGCCGTGTGGGCTGCCTGATCGAGGTGGGCGCAGGATTTCACCCGCTGCTGAGCGGTCGCGACAACGTGTACATCAGCGGCGCGATCCTTGGAATGAGCCGGCGGGAGATCCAGTCGAAATTCGACGACATCGTCTCGTTCGCCGGGCTAGAGTCGTTTATCGACTCGCCGGTCAAACATTTTTCCAGCGGAATGTTCGTACGGCTCGGCTTCTCGATCGCCGTGCACGCAAACCCGGAAGTGCTGCTGGTCGACGAGGCGCTGGCGGTCGGCGACCATGAGTTCACTATCCGCTGCCGAAATCGCATCGCAGAACTACAGCGCTGCGAAACCTCAATCGTGCTCGTTTCTCATTCCGAGATGCTGATCCGCGAGATTTCACAGCGCTGTATTCTGATGGCGCGTTCGGTCGCGCAGATTTATCCGAACGCAAATGGCGCATATGACGCATACTATAGTTCGGTCGAAAACAACGTTCACAATGCACCGGTCGACATCAATTACAACGGAAGGATTCGAATTGTTTCCGTCCAGAACAGCAAAGTACCGGCGTTCGTACGCTCCAAGACAGACGAACCACTTCTCGTTACTCTTCAGTATGAATGCGCCGAGTCGCTGGACGACACTTCGTTCTGCCTCCGCCTGTGGAACTCCTCCGGCGGGTTGGTTCTCGAGCTGGATTCCAAGAGCAGGGGCTTACCATTTGATGTCCCGGCCGGTCCAGGGACAATCGAGATAACCCTCGACCCTCTCCCGCTAAGTCCGGGTAGCTACTGGTTTGCGGGCGGTTTCCGGCGATCCACGGAAATCCTTTCATGGTCTACGAGGATCATCAATTTGCAGGTGACCAGCGCCCCAGGGCAATCAAGCGGGCCGGGCGTTCTACAACCCCGCGCATCCTGGAGCCTGACTCCCGAAATATTCCATCGAACCCAAGGTCAACTGACCTCACTGACCGGCAAGATCACCAGCTGATGAACGCCAGCGACCGAAAGCTGTTCCTTGCGGCCGGCCTCCAAAGCGGAGGAACGACCTTAATCTCGTGGTGCTTTCTGCAACGCGCAGACATGGACGGGGTCCTCGACCTGCCACATGACCGCCTGATGCCCATTCCAGCCGTGTCTACACGATTGGCCTGGGCCAAGGCGACAATTGCGTCTTTCCATTTTGATGAGATTGCCAGTTACTATCGCTGGTCGGGCTGGGAGGTCAAACCGTTGCTCGTTGTTCGTAATCCATTTGATGTGTATCGGTCCCTTAGCAACAAATGGTACGGATTCAACGGAACCACGTCGGATGATCCACCGCTTCTGGTTCGGTTCAGCCGTTTCCTCGCGGACTGGAGGCTCTTTCGGGACCGCCAATGGCCAATCGTCCAACATGAAGCACTGATCGCCACGCCTGAGATCACACTGCGCGACACCTGTTGCGCACTGGGCATAGACTGGGATCCGGCGATGCTCGATTGGCCCAAGGCTCGGAACTCGATCGCCGACGCAACAAGTGGAAACGAAACATTCCTTTCGACCACAACGCAGGAGAATGGAATCGCGGGTTCTCTGCAACGTTATTGCCCCACCGCACCTTCGCCGCTTTCTCGCGAGGTCGAAACCTGGATTGCAGATCAGTTTTCGGAATTCAACTCCTATCACAACTATAAAGATGCGATCCAACCGGACGACGATCCGCTACCGGAGTCACTACCGGTCTACTCTGGGACCCGCCACCAGAAGCTGATGCAATCGCTCACTGAGCTTCAGACCAGACTGGAGCAGACTTCGTCCGACCTCGCCAGGGTCCGTTCAAACCTGAAACGACTGACGAATCACCCCGTCATCGGCCCCGTTGTTCGCGCCTGGATCCGAATGGCAAACCCATCGTTGCGGACGATTTTCGATGATTGACCTGCTGATTCAGACTACCAAGAATGAGCCGACCCCATTGGTCGGAATCATAACGCGGACAAAAGACCGCCCGCTCATGCTCGATCGGGCAATGCGTAGTGTGCTGTCGCAAACAATAGATGACTGGCAACACGTGATCGTCAATGACGGTGGCGCGATAGAGCCTGTTCTGACACTGGCGAAGCGGTACGAGCATGTTTACGCCGGCCGACTTGCAGTGGTCTCCATCGGCACATCCGTCGGTATGGAGGCTGCGTCTAACATCGGCCTTTCGAACTCGAGCTCGCGTTATGTGTTGATTCATGATGATGATGACACCCTTGAACCGGCGTTTCTGGCCCAGGCCACTCGACTTCTCAGCGACCCTCCCAATCGCTTGGTTCGCGGCGTTGTGAGCTTGAGCACACTGATCAATGAGGCGGTCGATACCGACCAAATCCGACCATTGGGCCGGTCACTGTATCGTTCACTTTCGGGCTGCATTCGGATCGACCATATCGCAGCGGTCAATCAGTTCCCGCCCATAGCCTTTCTGTATGAGCGATCGGTACTCAACGAGATTGGAACCTATGATGATTCACTTCCGGTCCTGGGTGACTGGGATTTCAATCTAAGATTTCTGGCGCGCTATGAAATCGCCGTGATCGAGGAGCCGTTGTCGAACTACCATCACCGGCCAGGCTCACGAGATGCTCGGACAGGAAATTCATTGTTTGCCAACCAGCCCCAACATCGGCTTTACGACTCGATCCTCAGAAATCGGTACCTCAGGAGCGGTGACGCGACGCTGAGGGCGATCGGACAGCTGATGGCTGATCGGCCATCGGGCCCAACGTCAAGACCAAGTAACGCGAGGTTCGATGCGTTTTATCGGGTTCCGGGTGCTGCCGCAACGATACGCTGGTTCCGAAGACACGGGATGCTCCTAAGGCTCACCAGGGATGTTTGACGCGGCAGGCCATTTAATCCCGGCGAAATCCCGAGTCGCCGCCCCCCTGACCGGCATGCGTCCAGTTCGCAACGGTTGCGTTTCCAGGTACAACGACAACAGCCCTGGCGGAAACGATGATCAGTCGTAACGCTCTCAAGTTCAATGATTTTGGATCTGCCACCGACCGGGTCCGCGCCCTTGTGGCGACTGGCAAATGTCGGCTCGTTTCTATAGATGTGTTTGATACCGCCGTTTTCCGGCGCTGCGTCCCGGAACTCATTGTCGAGTCGGTGTGCCGGGAGGTTGGAAAGCGACTTGACCAGCATTCCGCAGCGGAGATAGAGCAAATCCGCCGCAAGCGCGAGTCCGTTTATTTCGAGCTGGCCGAAAATAGCAGGTCCTCCGGAAGGGACCCCGATATCGACCTGGCCACGATGTGTCTCACGTGGGCAGCCCGGCTTCTGCCGGGCAGGTCGGTCACTGAGCACGGCGCGCTTGCCGATTTCATGCTTTCAACCGAGGCAAAGTATGAAATCTGGGCCTGCGAACCCAACCTGGAGATACGACGCCTCGTTACAGAACTGGCCGAGGCTGGGCATCGAGTTATCTACTGTTCGGATATGTACCTCGGACAGACGATCATAGAGCGCATTCTTTCAAAGTGCGGATACGACCCAGGTTTTTCTCACGGTTACGTTTCTGGTGACCATCAACTTCTCAAGCGTACCGGCCGGCTGTTTGAGCACGTGCTGGAGTCCGAAGGGATAAGTCCAGCCGAGATGATTCACGTTGGGGACGATCCGCTTGCGGACGGGGAACGTCCCACAGCACTTGGAATCGCCAGCATAACCGTTCGCTCTACGGAACACCTTCGCCTTCGTCGTCTGGCGCGACGGGACTGGAATGACGCACGGCGTAACCGTGACTGGTTCGGCCCGCTCTCCCACCGATACGCCTGTTGGGACGAGCCCTTCAAGGGCGGCTATGCTGAGGCGTTTGGCATGGCGCTGATGGGGCCGGTTGTCGGATATTTTGCTCTGGCCATGGCCGAGTATTGTTCTAGTAACGCAATTGATCGGATCTATTTTCTTTCTCGGGAGGGGCTGGTCCTCAAGGGTATATTCAACGAATTCGCCGCCCTCTGCATGCGGAAGCAACCGGACACAGAGTACCTGTACGTATCCCGCCTGAGTACCGGGCTCGCAGCCATGCGCAGCTTTGGTTTGCGTGAGATGTTGGCATCGCTCGCCGCCAACGGCAAACCAACGGCCCGCAAGCTCCTGACGATGCTGAGTTTGGACGATCGCACCCTCGCTTCGATCACCAGTTCATGCGGTCTTCCGGGTGTCGACGCGCCGCTTCAGGAGCCATTCTCCCCAGAGGTAGCCAGGTTGCTGGCCCATCCCGACGTCACTGCGCGCGCGGCCGAACTCGGCGAAAATTCCCGGGTCGAGTTGATCAAATATCTCGAAGGGATCGATTTTTTTCGCGGCGGAAGGGTGGCGCTCGTCGACGTTGGATGGGGTCTGCAGATCCAGGAGAGCCTGGAATTGGCCATCCAGGATCATGCAGGCGCACCGGAAATACATGGCTTGTACCTGGGCGTCGACCGCCTCGGCGTAGCCCGGCGGCGGGCAGGGGTACGCGCAGTCGGCCTGCTTGCTGATGCACAGCAGTACGAGTGGTTCGCTGGTGCGATCTTCGACTTTGTACATCTGTTCGAGGTACTGACCCGCGCCCCGCACGGGACCGTGCTCGGCTACGAGGACGGGCACCCGTGCCTTGCTGCGTCGGGGACCCCAGCCCGTGCCGCCGAAGAACCGGATGACAGTGCGATCGTGCAGTGCCAAACAGGAATGCGAGCTTATGCCGCACAACTGGCAAGGTTTGCGGCCATGACCGGCATCAGCTCAAGCGAAATCGTTCGTCACGCTGCGACCGTGGCAACGCGGGTAATCCGTTTCCCGCGTGTCCGTGAGGTCGAGTTTCTTCTCGGATTTGAGAACATTGCTCACCTCGGGAGCAATGACAGCCGCCCCTTGGGATACCGCGCGCGGCTGACCCGGCCGTTGGATTTTTTCGGCGCGATAAATCGATCTCTCTGGAGCGAAGGAGCCGCAGTGCTTGGCGCAGGGCGCGTCGGGGCCGTAATTCTTGCAGTACTGAAATCCGCGCGGATATCACGTCGACTGCCCGCACAGCAACCCGTAAATTCAGGCCCCTCCGCCGACGCGCGCCACAACAGCATGCCCACGAGCCCCCATTCTCCATCCCCTCTCCCGCAAGAGTTGAGTAGCGCAAAATCGTCAATGGAGGCGCAGATCATGGAAATGGAGGGGCAACTCCAGAAGCGGCCCGGCCCGACAGCTCTCGCGACAATCAAAGAGGTATGGACACCCATTACCCGCGCGGAATTCCTGCTGATGAGCCTGACTGCCAGAGTAATCCCGTTCTACCTGTTCGCTCGCCGTCGCAAGCAGTTGGCGTTTTCTTCATTGCCGGCGCGGCCGTCCGGCCTCCCATCCATCTCAAGACCAGGATACCAGTCGGGGTGGGTGCGCTTCAGAGCCCTCACAAAGCCCTTCCGGAGAAATCCATCGCTTGGCAAAGGATAAACCGAAAGACGCCATCTACGTCTGCGGCGACCCACCGTCGGTGCGAAGCACGAACCGGCGCGACCGGGACCTGCCTATGGCTACGGCGGGAGCAATCTGCGCAACGTGTCCGACTCTTCATCGCGCACGATACTAGTGTCCTGTCCCCGCCCAACCTACCCCACCGAGGAGAACACGATTGTGACCAGCGGCTACATTCGAACTCAGGGAGCATACAAAACGGCGCGGCTGGCGCAGCGACGCCCCATGCAGGAAGCATTGGCCGCGTGCGCGCAGAGAGGGAGAAACAGAGCCCTCCTTCCCCCTCTTGAACTGATGCAGACCATAGGGAGCGCGGATGCAGACCATTTTGTTTCCGTACAGGCATCAATCTTTCAAGAAATCGTAATGCGGCTAGGCTTGACGCCCAACGACCACATTGTTGACATTGGCTGCGGCTGCGGCCGTCTCGCGATTCCATTCGGCTACTTCTTGAATCGGGATCATGGCCGTTACACCGGCACTGATGTGTGGGCCGAAGGAACAGATTGGTGCAGCCGTCAATTGTCCACGGAGTTCCCCAATTTGGACTTCCACTGCCTGCACGCCGACTCGAATTATTACTTCACCGACCACCCGGATTACGATACTCAGAACCACTTCCCGCTAAGTTTTCTCGCGGACAGTTCCGTCGACGGAGTGTTCGCGGTGTCAGTGTTTACTCACCTGACCTTGAACGATACGTCTTGGTATCTGAACGAAATAGCCAGAACTCTTCGCCCTGGAAAACTTGCTTATGTAACAGGGTTCATTATTGACGAGTGGTTTCATCACTACGTGGCGAGCAGCGGACTACATTCCGAGGTTCGGCAACACGAAGACGGTGGCTTCTATGCCTATCAGGGGCAGGATCACTTCGCCGGGCTAACGCTGGCCACCTGGCGCTCACTTTTTGACGCGGCCGGCCTGCATCTTGTATCCATCGACCTCGGGGCCTGGGCTGAGAAACCGGGCGCCAGATCCTTCCAGGACACATTCATCCTAATGGCGCCAGGTACCGCTTTTGTCAACGCCAAAACTTCCCCGAAGTCGGTAGAGACCCTGAATGAGGAACTGCGAGAGTTGCGCGCCCGACTGGCGCTTGCCGACCATTCACGCCCTACCGCAGAGCGGCCTTTAGCCTCGCTGCTCCCCCGCTTGCAAAGCCTCCTGCGCAGCACGATTCGACGCAAGCGTAAACAGGGCCACTAGCAGCAACGCGGCCTTTGCGCGGCTGCTGCGTCGCTGGGCGCGCCTTCCCCGATCGAAACACGGCGCAGTCGCACCGCTATCCGCAGCAGCGCCACTAATCAATGCCAGACAATGCGTGCCCGTCGTTTAACTCATCCATTGAGATCCACCATTCCTCGAAACGCGCCCAGTTCGACCGGTACATAGCCCCCGTCCGCCCCTTGGAATGCTCATATCACTCCGGTCCCTTCTTCGAACCACGTCGATCCGCGCTGACCGACGCCATCATGCCCTCAGCCACAAAAATGCACAGGCCCGAAAATACGACCCATTGCGCGACCTGCCCCAAGAAAAACAATAACAGATCCGGCTCGCCCGGATGGTATACCGACCTCAATCCGATCCAGTACCACATCGACACAAAGATAGCCGTCAAGACCACCCACGATAGCACCGAGTTCAGCCCATCTCTGGCGCGAACCCATTCGCTCAGTTGTGGTATGCAGAGAATGAGGAAAACGAGGCGATAATTCCAATTGTTTCCGATCAGAAAGGTCCCCAGATAGACGCCAGCCCCTGCAAGAAAGAAACTAAACCGCAATGACACCGCTTGTAGGTTTTTCTGCGCGCCGCGCCTTCCGGCGGAAACGACTGAAAATATGAGCACGCTCACAACGATCGCATAGGAGCTGACTCCGATGAGAATTCCCGCCATGGGGCTGGATTTCGCCAGTGAACTCCATAGAACATTAGTGCCGTAGCTGAGCCCCGTGCCGCCAGGGGTGTTTCCGGCTATTAGTTTCAGATCCTCCCAGGTGAACAGGACATACAACATTGTCAATATTGCAATTCCAAGAGCGCGCCAAACCATTCCGGACCGGCCCGCCTGCAGCCAAGCGAGCGCGGAAAACAGCGGATAGAGTTTGAGCAACGTGCCAATCGAAATGATCAGAGCGGACAACACCCGGCGGTTGGACGCAAACACTGCGGCCAACGCCACCAAGAAAAACATCAACAGGTCAGTGTTCGCCCGTTCAATTCCCAGCATACTGGACGGGGACAACGCCGCGATGGCAACCAATGCAGTCGTCGACGCAGGCTCGTCGCGCACCAGAAACACCAGGCCGAGGAAAAAGGAAGATACAAACGCCACGGCGAGCCATACCGAATGCTCGGCTCGCAGCCCCAACGCGTAGAGCACCTGCCAGATTCGGGGATAGTTCAGTGGGCGCCTCCATGGATCGGCGGGATTTTCTATCATGGGATCAAGACCCATCTCAGCAGTCCTCGCGCCGTGGGTGAGGGAACGAAGATCGGCGAACGGCGGCGAAATGGTCGGCACATTCCAGTACCGCCAACCCGCCTCGTATCCGACGATGTAAAAGAACACGATCACACCCATCGCCACAAAAAGCAGCGCGAGAGCCGGCCATGAGGACCGCACGCCAGAGGACATTGTCAGCTCTCGCGCCCGCCATCAACAATGGACGCGATGACAGCATCGGCGGGAAGGCAACGCTCCACGAGATCAGACAGACCGGACATCCCGCCCAGAAATTGGTGTGCAGACGCCATGTAACAAAGGTCTTCATCTATGTTTGTACTGGATTGAATACGCACAGAAACCCCCTGCTGCTTCAGTTGTTCAGCCACCAATCGAAGAAGTTTTAGACTCCTGCGAACCGCACGCTTAGACGGGTAGTAGCTGAGATTCAAGTCGTTCGACCCGAAATGCATGGCGGTCACTATGGTTGCGCTTTTCACGCCCGGGAACCTCTGCAACGGCAGCCGCGCATAGGCTCGAACTGCGCGAGAGAAATGCCGGGAGTGATCGTCGTTTTCCCAGTCATCCATGACATCACCCAATCGCAAATGGATTACCAGGCTATCGGGCGGCGGAACAGCGTAGTGCTTGCAATGCATGGAGACCACGTTTCGCCATGTTTCCCAGTCATTCTCTCTCCGCATGTTGCAGAGGTAATCACGAAGGATCGTTCCTGAATACTGTCGGTCGGCCAGAATGGTGTCTCGGTCCCGTTGCCACCGAAGCCCCTTTCGCAGCACAATATCGGTGATTCGGTACACAGAGTTGGAAGCAAGCAGCTTGACCTCCCCCTGGTAGGGCAAGGGTCGCAACATGCTCCAGATGGCATCCAGCACGTTTCGCACTATCAGCCCGGCCCTCGAGCGCCAAGGGCGGGCCTATTGTTCGAAACCTTCGAGAGATCGATCCGCGGTTTCAGATGCGCAATATCCATCGATTTCTGAAACCTGTCACTCGAGGCGCGCGCACTGAATACGCAGGAAATTCGGCGATCGCAGAGATTTTCAGGGCGCCATGCGAGACGGTTCAGGGCAATGGTCACCGAAGTAGGCATTCAGTCAAATGCGGGACATTGAGGTTGTAATTCCGGCCACGGGTGACACCCGGAGTATTGACGTAGCTCTATCCAGCATTCGCGATCAGACATTATGCCCCGTCTCAGTTCTGATAGTAGACGATGGCCTGTCCAACCCCGATGCAGTTGATCAATTTGGCCGCGCGATCATCGGTGCAAAATTCCGCCGGATTCCAAACCGCGGGCGCGGAATTTCTGACGCCCTGAACACCGGCATCGCCTGCTGCACCGCACCGTGGATAGCACGCATGGATGCGGACGACCGAGCTCACCCACGCCGGTTCGAGTTCCAGATGCGCCATCTGGAGTCCTCGTCCGCCAACACGCTTGGCTGCGGAACCCAGGTTCAGGTCTACGACGAGCACGGAAATTCGCTGACTCCGTCAGGCTATCCAACCGAGCCGCAGGATATCGCGCGCAGTCTATTGGAGCGGACCTGTCATGCGCACCCATCGCTCATTTTGCGGCGCGATTCGCTGGTGCGGTTCCCGTACCGACGGGCGCTCGATGGCGCGGAAGATGTCGATCTCGTGCTGCGTCTCAGCGGACACGGTCGAGTCGATAACCTGGCGGACGTGCTGCTGGATTACCAGATCCGCACCGGCCCAGGAGCACAGCGATCCCGACCCCGCCAGACCGCGCTTCAGGAACTGGCCTTCCGGCTCGCGCTGATCAGACGCTCTGGCCGGCCCGATCCGCTGGACGAGAACCCCGGGCTGGCCGAGCGATTTGTCGACTGGCGCCTTTCTCAACGTGGCTATGCCCCCGCGCGCCGGGCCGGCACTGCGCTGCGTTACGCTGCTCTCGCCGCGAAGGCCGGAAGTCCGTCACGGGCGATTGCAACGCTGACCCACGGGGCTGGAATCGATCTGCTGAACCCGGCAGCGTGGTGGTGGCTATGGCGCATTGCGCGCCGCTCGCCCGGCGCCCTCGCCCGCGACCAGACTCCGTTTCCCGAGTTGGCGCTAGCATAGCCTCCAGACACAGGCACCACCGGAACCAGGTCCGGCGAAACGTGGGAATTCGATGACAAAAGCGTATTTTCGCCGGCTTTATCGCAGGACCATGGACAAGGCATACGCCAGGGCCCGGGGGGAAATCAGCAAAGCCATGAACGCCGGCGGCGCCGTGCTCGATTGCGGCGCCGGAAGCGGATTCGAGTACACCATGCTGCGCAACGCACTGGGAACCACCGAATTCGAGTATCAGGGTATCGAATGGAACGCGCAGTTCGCCGAATCCGCCCGGGCCCAGGGGCTCAATGTTGTACGGGGGGATCTGAACCAACCCATCCCGGCTCCTGATGAGTCGCAGCGCTGCGTATTCGCGCTGTCGGTGCTCGAACACCTGCTCAACCCCTGCCGTTTCCTGAGTGAGTGTCAACGTGTGCTGGAACCTGAGGGCACACTGGTATTGCTGACACCCAACATCAGCACCTATTTCACGGCCGCACTGATTCTCGCCGGGCGCATGCCATCGAGCGGACCGCACCCGGACTCGCTGCAGCTGTTACAGAGCGAGGCTCCCGTACAGGTGTCCGACATCGGAACGCTGCAGGACGTGGAATCCGACACCCCGGTTCACCGCCATCTCGTCGTATTCAGCTATCTCGCCCTGACTCGGTATCTGCGCATGATCGGCTTCAAGAATGTCCGCGGTCACGGATTTGGACTGTATCCGTTTCCCAATTTCATGCAGCCGGTTCTGGAACGAATCGACCCCTACCATTGCCATCAGATGGTCTTCGTGGCCAACAAAGCCGGATCCGCCGACCGCCTGGACCAATGACAGCAGATCCCCGGCGCACCCAGAACCAACAAGCACAAGTGGATCAGCTGGCAGAACTGATTGTCCCCGCGCGCAACGCGCAAGCCCATTTGCCCCGGCTTGCGGAGTCTCTCAACGCGCTGGTCGTACCCGACGGCTGGCAGTTGCGGGTGACTGTCGTCGATGACGCCTCGACCGACAGCACCGCGGAAGCGGCCCTTCGCGCATTCCCCAAGTCGATGCAACTGGTGTGTACGCCCCAGAATCTTGGACGCGGCGGTGCTCTGAACCTCGGCGTCAGCGAATCCAGCGGTGCAATCATCGCGTTCCTAGACAGTGACTGCGCCCCCAAGGATCACGCCTGGCTACAGGCGCACCTCGGCACACTCGCATCGGCCGACGTCAGCCTCGGCGAACTGGTCGGCGACACTGGAGATGAATTCGCATACCGCTACTTTGATCGAGTAACCACCATGCGCCGTATGCATGCAAGGCGTGGTCAGCCGCTGGCACTGACGACGGCCAACGTCGTGCTCCGCCGCGAGTGGTTCGAACGGATCGGAGGATTCGACGAGGGCTATTCCCGCTACGGGTTCGAGGACCGCGACTTGCTGCTTCGGCTCAAGGAGGCCGGCGCGAGGATTCGCTACACGCCCGGCGCAGACGTCGTTACTGCGGTGGACACGGATCCTTCGCGACCGCTGGACAAGCTCGCCGAAGGCGCGCGCCACTCGGCGCCGCGCTTCCGTGCACGCCATCCGGCCTTTTACCGACAATCGCGCTACGGCCTGTTCGATGCCTCGGTCGGCCCCGCGCTGGTGCGCTGGAGCGCTCCGCTGCTCGCCACTCTTGCACGCCCTGCGCGAGCGCTGGCGCTGGCGCTCGCGCCGCGCGCGGCCATTCCGTTCGCGCTTCGGCGGATCGTCTACCAGCTCGCCGGCGCTCTTGCACACACGCGTGGAACCTGGCTCGCACGCAACGACCCGCCGCCGTCCGGTCTGATGCCCGCGCTGCTGGTACTGACCTCGACCTATCCACGCTGGGCGAACGACCATGAGCCGGCGTTCGTGCACGAACTGGCGCGACGTCTGACCGACCGCTTTCGCGTCACGGTGCTGGCACCGCACGCGCCGGGGTCGGCGCGATCCGAACGGCTCGATGGCGTGGACGTGCGGCGATTCCGTTACGCGCCGACCGCGCTGGAATCGCTGGCCTACGAGAGCGGTGTCCCCGCCCGGCTGCGCGCGAATCCGTTTCGCTGGCTGCTGGTACCGGGTTTTGTCATCGCGCAGTTCTGGTCGACCCAGCGCCTGATTCGGGAACTTCTCCCCGCGGCGATCCACGCACACTGGCTCATCCCGCAGGGCCTGCTTGCGCTCCTCGCCCGGACTGTGACGGGCAGCCGTGCCCGCGTGCTGGTAACTGCGCATGGTGCCGACGTGCATGTGGCGCGCGGCGCCTTTGCACGCCGCCTGTTGCGGCACACCGCGAACCGGGCCGATGAGGTGACCGCGGTCAGCCGCGCGCTGGCGCAGCGGCTGGTCGAGATCAGCGGGCGCCGCGAGGTGGTCGTTCGCTCCATGGGCGCCGAACTCGGCACGCCGCCCGAACCAGCGGTTGATGCTGGTCACCGCCTGTTGTTCACCGGCCGCCTGGTCGCGAAGAAGGGTGTGGACACGCTCCTCGCTGCGCTGCCGACGATCCTCGAGCGAGTGCCGGACGTGCATCTCGTGATCGCTGGTGACGGACCGGAACGCGCGGCATTGGAACAACAGACACAGAGCCTCGGCATCGCGGCCAACGTCGAATTCGCCGGCCCCTACCGCCCCGACCAGCGCGCGGCGCTGTATGCCGCAGCGGGTATTGCGGTGTTTCCGTTCCGCGTCGCGCCGGACGGCGACCAGGAAGGCCTGGGTCTGGTCGTGCTGGAAGCGGTGGCCCAGGGTCGACCGGTGATCGCCGGCGACGTGCCGGCGGTGCGCGACCTGATCGAGCCCGGGCGCACCGGGCTGCTGTTTCCGCCCGGGGATACCGACGCCCTTGCCCGGGCCGTCATCGAGCTGCTGGAGTCCCCCGAGCGCGGCCAGGCGCTCGCCAGCGCCGCGTACGCCGCGCTGGCGCCGCGCTATGACTGGTCGGCCATTGCTGACGCCTACGCACGCCTGCTCGCCCCAGAGGCAGCCTCAGGCGGCACCAGCCGCTGATTCGACGAACAATACGGGACACACACCGCGCATGCCGATCGATCTAGCCACCCACAGCGCACTCGCGGTCGCCTGGCTCGGCTATTTCGCGCTGCACTCGGTAGCGGCCTCGCTGGGCGTCAAGCGCGCCGTGGCGCAACGCTGGCCCGGCGCGATGCGCGGCTACCGGCTCGCGTTCAATGCCGTAGCGCTGGCGGCGCTTGCGCTGCCTTTGTGGCTGTCATGGTCGATCGAAAGTCCGTGGCTGTGGCGCTTCAGCGGCGCATGGCGCTGGGTCGCCGACGGGCTCGCCGTGGCCGCGATCGGCGGCTTCCTGTTTTCCCTGCGCGGCTACGATGGCGGCGAGTTCATCGGCCTGCGCCAGTGGCGCGACCGGGCCAGGGGCGTCGAGGACCAGGAGCGGCTGAAGATCTCGACCCTGCACCGCTACGTGCGCCATCCGTGGTACCTGTTCGCGATTGTGCTGATCTGGACGCGCGACATGAACCTCGCCTGGCTCATCAGCGCCGTCGCCATCAGCGCCTATTTCAAACTCGGCTCGCTGCTCGAGGAACGCAAGCTCATCGTCTATCACGGTGACGCCTACGCCCGGTATCGCGACGCCGTTCCCGGCATCGTTCCGCGGCCGTGGCGACACCTGAACGCGACACAGGCGCGTGAGATCGAGGCACAATCACGGCATGGCTGAACGCCCCGTACTGAAACGCGTCTGGGATTGCGACCGGATCACGGCCGTCGACGGCGCCGAGGTGCAGGAACTGCTGCATCCCGATCGGGACGGCGTCGACCTGCCCTACTCGCTCGCGATCGCGCGTGTGGAAGTCGGCGACCACACCGCACCCCACCGACTGGACCATGCGGAGGTCTATCACGTGCTCGACGGCCGCGGGCTCGCGCATGTGGACGACGCCAGCTTCGAGATCACCGTCGGTGACGCGTTGCTGATCCCCGCCGGAGCGCGGCAGTGGATCGAGAACATCGGTGCGGAACCGCTGCGCTTCGCGGCGATCGTCAGCCCGCCGTGGCGCGCGGAGATCGACCGGCGCGTGTAGTCGGTCCATCGTTCGACCGCGTTCGTCGCTCGGCACCGCGCCTGCAACCTGGCGCGGATTCTCGCGGTCTCATGCATGAGGGCCAGTCGCCTGATCGTGAACGGACGTCAGCCGTCCGGCGGCCCCGCCAATCCGGAGATCGCCCGCATGTTTCGAACCCTGAATCGATCATTCATCGCACTGCTGTTGTCCGCAACGGCAGCCGCCATCCCCGCCACCGCCAAACCACCACCCGAGTTTGATCTCGTGCGCGTCGCGCCCGGCACGTTCACGATGGGTACCGCTGATCTCGACGCGGTACGCTTCGAGGCAACGGAGCCTGACAAACTTCAGATCGACGACGAGACGCCCGCGCGCGAGGTCAGCATCACGCGTGCCTTCTGGCTGACGCGCACCGAGGTCACGCAGGCGCAGTGGCTCGCGATCATGGACACCAAGCCAGGCCCCGACAGCCACTGGAACCGGCCGGACTGGGAACGACTGCCCGTCGTGTCGGTGAGCTGGGACGACACTCAGGCCTTCATCCGCACGCTCAACGCCCTGCCAGGCAACTGGCGTTATCGTCTGCCGACCGAGGCCGAGTGGGAGTTCGCCGCGCGCGCCGGCAGTGACGGGTTGCGACCGATGCCGCTCGAATCGCTTGCCGGTCACGCGTGGTACATCGCCAATTCCGGCGATGAACCACAGCCGGTCGGCACCCGCATGGCGAATGCGTGGGGTTTTTACGACCTGCTCGGCAACGCCTGGGAGTGGGTCGCGGATCGCTACGCACCGGACACCTATCGCGTCGCATCGCAAGCGGATCCGGCCGGCCCGTCCACCGGCGGCAAGCGGGTCCGGCGCGGTGGCTCATACCACTGCCCTTCGCACCTGGTCCGCCCCGGGTATCGCGCCGCGGACGCGCCTGACACGCGCTATTCGGTACTCGGCTTTCGGCTGGCGGCCGACCGCCTGCCTTGATCAGGCGAAGTGCTTGCACCAGACTAGTCGTCAATTCCCTGTTTTCGAATCGGAGGTGACGAACATGTCGATCGATCGAGTTGTGATGGCCTTCGCCGGCGTCGTGATCCTCGCGAGCGTGCTGCTTGCGCACTACCACAATGTGAACTGGCTCTGGCTCACCGGATTTGTCGGCCTGAACCTGCTGCAATCGGCGTTCACGGGCTGGTGCCCGCTCGCGCGCATCCTGAAGGCGACCGGCACGAAACCGGGTGCGGCGTTCGAATAGCCGGCACCGTTACAGACACCCGCCTCGCAAGCCCGGTTCGCCGGGCTTTTTCATGTCCGTTTGACGGCAGCGAAAGCGGCCATCTATATTGCCGGCCCCGCTTCAGGTGCCGCAACGCTCTGGCGTTGCGGAGAATCGGGAAGCCGGTGCGCCGGGCGAGAATGAACCTCGTCGCGGCAATTCCGGCGCTGCCCCCGCAACGGTAGGCAGGCACAGGGTCCGAACGTCAACACGCCACTGGGTTGCGACCCGGGAAGGCGGTTCGGCCCGGGCATGTGATCCGCGCGATCACGTGCCGCCTGCGAGCCCGGAGACCGGCCTGAAGCCCCTGATCGCGTCGCGGCGGGCGGCACAGGTCGGTCACGGGTGCCACCCGTCCGTCCTGTTTTCGCGCGCCGCGTATGTATCCACTGCGAGGCGCCGAAGATGTCCGAGAACCACTCCCTGCCGCTGGCGTTCGTGCTGGCCGTCTGTGTTGCGCCCTGCGCGCAGGCGCTGGACGAAGCGATCGTCGTCACCCCCACGCGCACGGTACAGTCGGTCGCCGATCTGCCGGGCCAGACCATCGTCATCGATACGGATGCGATCGCCTCGCGTCAGCCGCGCGATCTCGCCCAGTTGCTGCCGTTCAACGTCGGCGTGGAAATCGGGGGCAACGGCGGCCCCGGCCAGCCCGTATCGACCTTCATCCGCGGCACGGACAGCAACCACACGCTGTTGATGATCGACGGCGTGCCGATCAACCCCGGCACCATCGGCATCGCGGCAATTCAGAACATTGCAACGGGATGGATCGACCGGGTCGAGATCGTCGAAGGGCCGGCATCGACGCTCTACGGCTCCGAGGCGATCGGTGGCGCGATCAATCTCGTGCCCAAACGGCCGCGCGCGCGCGGCGTCTCGGGCGAGGTGTTCGCGACCGCGGGCGGCGATGACGAGCAAGCCCTGGGCGGTGTACTGACCGGGCGCGAAGGTCCATGGTGGGGCACCGCGATGCTCGAACGGACCCGCACCGATGGATTTCCATCGCGTGTCGAGTCCGATCTGGACCGTGGCTACGAACGTGACACGGCGTTTCTCTCCGCGGGCTGGTCCGGGGCGATGTCGGAGTTCGCCTTCACGCACTGGCGCGCGGACGGCAACACCGAGTACCTGGATTTCTTTCTGACTCCACTGGACCAGGACTTCGTCAACAGCGCACAGATCCTTTCGGGACGCGCGTATCTGGGCGAGCATCTGACCTCGACGCTGAAGCTCAGCCGTTTCGTCGAACGCATCGATCAGAACCAGAGCGACGACTACGCACACACACGCCGCCATGCGCTGGACTGGCAGAACGATCTGCGTCACGGCGCGCACCTGATCACGGCTGGTCTCACGCTGTCGCGCGAGGATGTGGGGTCGCTCGTGTTCGGCAGCGGCTACGAGGAGCGCACCGATGTGCGCGAGCTGTTCGTGCAGGATGACATCAGCATCGGCCGGCACCGCTTCATTGCGGGCTTGCGGCTGCATGACCACGAAAGCGCGGGGACACACACCGTCTGGAGCGCGTCCTACCGGTTCCGGGTGAGCGAGCAGCTCGATCTCTACGCGAGCGCCGGTACGGCATTCCGCGCGCCCGATGGCCTCGACCGCTTCGGTTTCGGCGGCAATCCGGATCTCGCGCCGGAACGCTCGCGCAGCGCCGAAGTTGGACTCAAGTGGCGCTCCGGCGGACAGCAGGCATCACTGGCGCTGTTCGATACGCGGATTCGCGACCTCATCAACTTCGAGGATCCGGACGGTTTTCTCGGTCCGATCCCCGGACGCAACGAAAACATCGATCGCGCGCGCATTCGTGGCGTGCAGGGACGCTGGTCGCTTGCGAGCGGCCCGTGGCGGCTCGCCGCCGAGGCGCAGTGGCAACGCCCGCGCAACGAGACGCTCGGGCGCGACCTCGCGCGGCGCGCCGAGCTCGGTGGCGTGCTGAGCGCCGCGTTCGTGCAGCCCGCGTTCGATGTACGGCTCGATGCGCTCGCGCAATCGGATCGTTTCGATTCTGACTTCTCGGACGCGCAGATCGCCGGCTATGGACGCGCAGACCTCGCGGCACGCTGGCGGTTCGCACCGGGCGCGAGCATCGAGGCACGGGTCGAAAACCTGACCGACCGCGCCTACCAAACCGCCGATGGCTTCAACAGCCAGGACCGTACGATGTGGGTCACGCTGCGCTATCGGCTCGGTTCGGGGGTCGATTCAGACAGCCAGCTGTAACCGTTCGCAAATTCGCGTGACCAACACGGGTCCCGCTCGGTGGCGCGCGGTATGATCTGGGCTTCTACCTGTCACATCGCGAGGCGGAAATGGGAATTCTCGATACCTTGATCAAGGCCCAGGGTGGCGACCTTCTGAACCGCATCGGCGGCCAGGTCGGACTGGACCCGGCGCGGGCACAGCAGGCGGCGGAGGCACTGGTGCCTGCGCTGTCCAAGGGCCTGCGACGCAACGCCGAAAACAGCGGCGGACTTGATGCACTGCTCGGCGCAATCCGCAACGGCGGTCACGAGCGCTATCTGGAAGACGCCCGTGCATTCGACCGCAAGGAGACGGTGCAGGACGGCAACGGCATCCTTGGCCACATCTTCGGCAGCAAGGACGTCAGTCGCGCCGTGGCGAGCCAGGCCGCCAGCAATACCGGCATCGACGCCGGCATCCTGAAGAAGATGCTGCCCATGCTTGCAGCAGCCGCCATGGGCGCGCTGGGCAAGCAATCCGGCGCGAGCGGACCGCTCGATGGACTTCTCGGCGGTCAGTCGAAACAGGGCGGTGGCGGACTGCTGACCTCGTTCCTCGACGCCGACGGCGATGGCTCGATTGCCGATGATCTGCTGGGCATGGCGGGGAAGTTCTTCGGCCGGTAGCCGGATCGCCCAGGCAACAAAAAACCCTCGCGGCCAGGGGGTCGCCGCGAGGGTCAAATCGCGCCATTCGGCAGGGGTAAGACCGATGGCGCCGGGCCGTCCAGGGAGGGGAAACGGCCCTTTACGCACGCACGAGAGGTCTGACTGGGGGCTGGGAGAAAAGTTCCGTGGCCGCACAAATTGACCGATCCCGGGCGGCTGCCTACTATTAGCGCCATGCCTAGCAGTTCAACTGACTCCTCCGCCGACGGCGAACTCCGCGCGCTGGAAACCCGCGTCGAGGATCTGATCCGCACCTGTTCGACGCTGAAGTCGGACAACCGCACACTGCGCTCGCGCCACGACGAGTTGATGGCGGAACGCGCTCGGCTGATCGAAAAAACCGAAGAGGCCCGGCGCCGTGTCGAAGGCATGATCACCCGGCTGCGTGCGATGGAAAGCAGTTCATGAGCAGCGACGGCGACTCGGTCAGCGTGGCGATCCTGGACAAGGACTACCGCGTCAGCTGCCAGCGCGACGAGACCGAGGCCCTGCGTCGGTCCGCGCAGTATCTCGACCAGCGCATGCGCGAGATTCGCGCCAGCGGCAAGGTCATCGGCAGCGAACGCATTGCAGTGATGGCCGCACTGAACATCGCCCACGAACTTCTTCAGGGCGAGGCCGGCAGCCGCACCCTGAACAATGCGGTCGGCACGCGAATCCGTTCCCTTCGCGAACGAGTCGAAACCGCACTGACCGACACCAACCAGCTCGAACTGTAGCCACGGTCACACGTCACAATGCGCGGGCGTGCTCGGGCCACCCACGCAACGTCGCCACATTCCCCGCCCCTGTATCCCGCAACGGCGCACGCAGTGCGCTGGCCAGTCATGCCGCAGTTGTGCTCCAATGCAGTCACGGCATTCCCTGTGGTGTTCGTATCGGCCCGTAATCCCCTTGAGCGTATGACTTACCCAGGGATGTTTCGCGCGGTGCAGGCGTGCATGCCCGCTCCCGCGGGAAGCCCGAAACACCGCCGTCGCGTCCCACTTGAACCTTCGGTTCAAGGGTAAGGATTCGATACGGCACACGCGGGGAATGCCATCCCACCGACCTTGACCAACCTGCCCGTCATCGATCCCGTCAGCGAACTGCGACGCCGCATGCGCAGCCTCCGGGCGGGCCTATCCAAAAGCGCACAAACCGCAGCGGCCCGATCCCTGGCACGCAGGTTTGCCCAAATCCCCGAACTGCGGTTCGCTCGCAGAATTGCTGGATATCTGGCCGTTCGCGGTGAGATCGACCCGGCAGACATTCTGCGACGAGCGCGGCGGCGCGGCGCGCGCGTGGCATTGCCCAGTGTTCTCGGCCCGCAGCACATGGCGTTCTTCTGGGACAGCGCAGAGCGCCCGGCACGCACCAACCGCTTTGGTATCCGCGAGCCGGTGCCCACGTCCCGCAACCGCTGCCGACTGTCGGCGCTCAGCGTCGTACTGCTTCCTGCGCTGGCGTGTGACCCACGTGGTTCACGCATCGGTACGGGCGGCGGATTCTATGATCGAGCGCTTGGTTCACGATGTGGCGCCGGTGCGCAGGCATCGCGTCCGCTCCTGGTCGCAGTCGTGCACGATTTCCAGATCGTCGACCGCATCGAATCCCGCCCATGGGACGTACCCGTTGACTTTGTCCTGAGCGAGCGTCGCACACTGGACTGCCGTCTGAAACGCACGACTGCCCGACAAGAGATTCATTAAAATAAAAGGAAAAGCTGGACTGGCGCAGTCGACCGACATCCGTTCTGTAGTCGTTGGCCCGCATCGCTCCGCCTCACACACTGTAGGTTGGCGCACATCATCAAGCCTGAGTCTGATGGGATTCGAACACGGCCTTCACACAAGACACCCGGCGCCTGTTTCGGCGTTTCGCTTCGTGCAATCTGCGAAACCGGTCCCGAAATTCGTCGATCCCGAGATTATTTTGCGGAAATCGTGAAATAACTCTTGACATTTCTGTGTGGTTAGCTAGTTTTGGCGATGACAACAGCGCATGCTGTTGTAACTGCTGAAACACCGCGCGGAGGTATACAGATGGCAGTCAAGAAACGCGCCGCCAGCAAAAAGAAGGCGGCACCGAAGAAGAAGGCAGGCGCCCGCAAGAAGAAAGCGGCCGCCAAGAAGGGAACGCGAAAGAAAGCCACCCGCAAAAAAGCGGCGACCAAGAAAAAGGCCGGACGCAAAAAAGCCGCACCAAAGAAAAAGGCCGGGCGTAAAAAAGCCAGCCGTAAAAAAGCAGCGCCAAAGAAAAAGGCCGGACGTAAAAAGGCCAGCCGCAAGAAGGCAGCGCCAAAGAAAAAGGCTGGACGTAAGAAGTCCGCCACGAAGAAGAAGGCGGGACGCAAGAAAGGCACCGCCAAGAAGAAGGCCGGTAGAAAGAAGGGCGCAGGGCGCGTAACCCGCAAGGTTCGCCCGCGCAAGAAGGCCATGGCCGCGGCCCCCGAAGCCGCTCCTGCGGCGCCGGCGATGGCATAGGCCCGGTTTCCGAGCCTGACAATGGAAGCCCGCGCTACGCGCGGGCTTTTTTTCGCCTGCGATTCAGCTCAGCAGCGCAATTCAAAAGCCAGCTCCATGCGGCCGATCGGCCGAATCTGCACGCCGGATCACCCGTCTGACCGTTCAGACTCTCCGCGGGTCGATACAAACAGACGGTAGGCGGGATTTTCGGTCTCGTCATCCACGGAATAGCCCGCCTCGCGCACAGCCGCGAGAAATTCCCGCCGCTCGGCGGTGGACAGCTGCAAACCGATCAGAACGCGTCCATACGCGGCACCGTGGTTGCGATAGTGAAACAGGCTGATGTTCCAGCGCGTGCCGATATGCGAGAGAAACTGCAGCAACGCGCCGGGGCGTTCCGGAAACATCAGTTTGAATATCGATTCGTCACGCACCTCGTCCGAACGACCGCCAACCATGTAGCGGATATGCAGCTTTGCCAACTCGTTATCGGTCATGTCCGTCACGGCCAGACCGCGGGCACGCAAACGCTCGATCATTTCGACCCGTTCGGACGAACTGCGCGAGATCTCCACGCCCACGAAAACCTGAGCCGACTGCGGTCCTGAATATCGATAGTTGAACTCGGTGATCCGCCGTTTGCCGAGAATCTTGCAGAACTGCAGAAAGCTGCCCGGTTCTTCGGGAATGGTCACCGCCAGCAAAAACTCGCGCTGTTCACCGACTTCCGCGCGCTCGGCGACATGGCGCAAACGATCGAAGTTGATGTTCGCGCCGCTCACGATTGCAACGTAGTTGCCACCGTCGGCGCGTTTTCCCAGGTGCTTCTTCAATCCGGCAACCGACAGCGCCCCGGCGGGCTCGGCAATCGAGCGGGTGTCCTCGAAGACATCCTTGATCGCCGCACAGATCTCGTCGGTTGAAACCAGCACCACCTCGTCGACGAGCCGGCGGCAGATCTTGAGCGTTTCAGCCCCGACCTGTCGTACGGCCGCACCATCGGCGAAAAGCCCCACCTCGCTCAGCCGCACACGACGCTTCGCCTTCAGTGCCCGGTACATGCTGGGTGCATCGTCCGGCTCGACGCCGATGACACGGGTTGAAGGGTGCACATACTTGATGAATTCGGCGACGCCCGAGATCAGCCCGCCGCCGCCGATGGGTACGTAGACAGCGTCGATCGGATCGGGATGCTGACGCAGAATCTCCATCGCGACAGTGCCCTGACCTGCGATGACGTCTGGGTCATCGAACGGATGGATGAACTCGGCACCGTTGTCTTGCGCCATCGCGACGGCATGCGCATAGGCCTCGTCATAACCATCGCCGTGCAGCTCGACGCGCGCGCCGTAGGATCGCACGGCCTCGACCTTGATGCTCGGCGTGGTCACCGGCATTACGATCGTGGCCGCGACACCGAGCCGCTGGGCGGCGAGCGCCACGCCCTGGGCGTGATTACCGGCCGAGGCTGCCACCACCCCGGCTTTGCGACGCTCTGCAGACAAGGACACAATCTTGTTGTACGCACCGCGCAGCTTGAATGAGAACACCGGCTGCAGGTCCTCGCGCTTGAACCACACGCGTGCGCCGAGCCGCCGGGACAGTCGCGACGCGAGTTCCAGTGGTGTTTCCGTCGCGACGTCGTAGACGCGCGCACGCAGAATCCGGTCGATATAGGCGCTACCCATGTACGGTCCAGCTCACTCGACAGAGCAAAGGCATTCGCTATGATAGCTGGCTTGTCCTGCGGAGATGATCATGGATCAAAACGAAATGAAACGCGCCGCGGCCGAAGCCGCGCTCGAATTTGTCCGCCCCGGCAGCATCGTCGGGGTCGGCACCGGCTCCACGGTGAACTTCTTCATCGACGCGCTTGCGCGGATCAAGGGACGGATCGACGGCGCCGTGTCGAGTTCCGAAGCGTCCAGTACACGACTCAAAACCCACGGGATCGAGGTGCTCGACCCAAATGCCGTCGGCGACATACCGCTGTACGTCGACGGTGCGGATGAGGCCAACGGTCAGCTGGAACTGATCAAGGGCGGCGGCGGCGCGCTGACGCGCGAGAAGATCGTCGCGGCCTCGGCCGAAAAGTTCGTCTGTATCGTCGACGCCGGCAAACGCGTCCGGGTGCTCGGGAAGTTCCCGCTGCCGGTCGAGGTGATCCCGATGGCGCGCGGTCTGGTCGCACGCGCACTCGCACGCATGGGTGGCAACCCGGTGCTGCGCGAGGGCTTCGTCACCGACAACGGCAACCAGATTCTGGATGTGCACGGGCTGGAGATCGCCGAACCCATCAAGCTCGAGCGTGCGATCAATGATCTGGCCGGCGTCGTGACGGTGGGCATCTTCGCCCTGCGGCCCGCGGACGTGCTGGTGGTCGGCAGCGCCGACGGCGTCGCGACCGTCACGCGCTAAGGAAGCTCTGATCAATCCGTCCCGGATTGCCAGGGCAGCGAAAACGAAAAAGTGTGATTTTTCGTTTTCTTTCATTTTCCACGGCTTGCAGCCGCGGTTGTGGCGGCACGTCCATGTGCCGCGGGAAACTCTGACAATTCAGAATTTCCCTAACGACTCGCCGCGAACGATCGGGTTCTGGTCGTTCGCGGATTTCTATCCCGCACGAAAAACGGGGCCCGAAGGCCCCGTTTAAAACATGCACAAAAAACGGGGCCCGAAGGCCCCGTTCAAGGGTATGCACAACGTGGTTGTTATTAGAAGCTCGTCACGAGGCCGACCGAGAACGCATTGGCTTCTTCGACGCCATAGTTCTGGATCTGACGCTCGCTGTCGACGTACTGGATGTAACCCTTGGTCTTCTTGCTGAAGTGGTGGTCCAGACCAATGCCGAACGAATCCGGATCGCTGCCGCCGTCGGTCTTGGCGTACAGGGCCTTGACTTCATTGTTGCCGAACTTGAAGCCGGCGTTGATGAAGAAGGATTCCGAATCGGGGTCCGAGCGGTCTTCGTAGACGGCGGCGACACGGAACGCACCCGCGTCATAGCCGACGCCTGCGCGCCACATGGTTTCCGGAGCGGCGCCCAGATCTTCAACATCTTCGTAGGCGATCGCGGCGTACAGGCCACCGGCGCTGTACATGGCGGCGATCGAGATGCCGTCGTGCAGATCGTCGCCGTCGGTGCCCGGGGCTTCACCCGGGACGATGGCGGCGGCGATGTGCAGGCCACCGAAGGTCGGCGAAATGTAGGCAATCGCGTTGCCCGCACGGCGGTCGACCATGCCGGCCGTCGCGTTGTAGTCGCCAGCCTCGTCGCTGAAGTAATCGAGCGAACCGGTGGAGATCTTGTACGGGGTGTCGTGGTTGCCGACGCGGACTTCACCAAAGCCGCCCTTCAGGCCGACAAACTGGTTACGCGCGGTCCAGAGCGGGCCGTTGTCGCCACCGTTGTCGTCGATGTCAACCTGGAATTCGGCCTGGTAGGTAACGGCCAGACCGCCACCCAGGTCTTCGCTGCCCTTCACGCCGAGACGCGAGGCGCGGCTCTTGACGTAGAAGGCGTCGCCGGAGACGTCGCCGTCCCAACGGTCGATGGACACATGGAATTTACCGTAGACCTTCGGGTCGGCATTGGCAGCCAGCGGGGCAACCATGACCGCAGCGACGGCGGCTACAAGAAGTTTCTTTTTCATCAAACTGTCTCCCGATGAATTAGTCGTTGCTATGACGTCAGAAGCTGTAGAGTTTCCACGCAGGCGGGTACCTGCTTATGGTCTGCCGGCGTACTTTAGCCGAACGGTTGCCAGATTGCAACAGTTTGTGTGAAAAAACGCACACAGAATTGCGACACAGGTCTAAAGCCGGCAATTTGTTGCAAATAAGCAACAATCCTTGGCAATCCGTTCGCTATCAGCGGCGAGAATTGGCTGGGGGACCAGGATTCGAACCTGGGCTGGCGGAGTCAGAGTCCGCAGTCCTACCGCTAGACGATCCCCCATCTAGATTCAAGGTCCCGCGCGCCTCGCCGGCGCGCTGGGGACCAGGATTACTCCGCACCTCCATGTGCTCCGCCGTTCCCGTCGCCGCTTCGCGGCGTTCCGTCGGCGCGGTGGTCAGCGGGCACCTTACAGGCAGTTGGAACCGGAATTCCAACCGCCTGCAGGATCAGCGCTTCGAGAACTGCGGACGCTTGCGGGCCTTGTGCAGCCCGACCTTCTTGCGCTCGACCGCGCGGGCGTCGCGCGTGAGGAAGCCGGCCTTGCGCAGCGGCGAGCGCAGGTTCTCGTCGTAGGCGACCAGCGCGCGCGACAGGCCATGGCGGATCGCGCCCGCCTGACCGCTCGGGCCACCGCCGCGCACCCGCACCTCGATGTCGAAGCGGCCGTCCAGATCGGTCACGGCCAGCGGCTGGCGCACGATCATGCGGGCCGTCTCGCGGCCGAAGTAGGTGTCGAGCGAGCGACCGTTGACGTTGATCGCGCCGGCGCCCGGGCGCAGAAACACGCTGGCCGTGGAGGTCTTGCGGCGGCCCTTGCTCGGGGTCTGGATGTCAGCCATACCAATTAATACCTGTTATGAAATTCAGATTTCGAGGGCACGTGGCTGTTGGGCCGCATGGCGATGCTCGGCGCCCGGGTACACGCGCAGCTTGCTGAACATCGCGCGACCCAGGGGGTTGCGCGGCAGCATGCCGCGGACGGCGAACTCGATCGCCCGCTCGGGGTGGGTCTCGAGCAGCTTGCCCAGCGAGATCGACTTCATGTTGCCGATGTAGCCGGTGTGCCGATGGTAGTGCTTGTCGGCAAGCTTGTTGCCGGTCACCCGCACCTTCGCGGCGTTGACGACGACGATGTAATCGCCGGTGTCAACGTGCGGGGTGTACTCGGGCTTGTGTTTGCCGCGCAGGCGGCTGGCGACCTCGCTGGCCAGGCGGCCGAGCGACTTGCCCTCGGCATCCACGACCAGCCAGTCACGGCGCACTTCTGCGGGCTTGGCGGAAAATGTTTTCATCTTGAGCGGCGCTCTTTACGCGTTCCGGAAATACATAAAACCGTCTCGTGCGAGACGAAAGGCGCGGAATATTACTACACGATCGGCGCGCTGGCCAGCCCTGGTTGTGGGTTGACGGCCGGGACGCGCAAAGCTCAGATCGTCAGGCGGTCGACGACATGCCCGCCGACCAAGTGGGCGTCGATGATCTCGTCGATGTCCTCGCGATCGACATAGGTGTACCAGACCGCCTCGGGATAGACGACCAGCACCGGACCCTGCTCGCAGCGATCCAGACAGCCGGCCGTATTGACCCGCACGCCGCCGGGCCCGGCCAGACCGAGCGCCTTGACCCGGGCCTTGGCATAATCGCGCAGGGCCAGGGCAGCATGCTGCTGGCAGCACGCGCGACCGTCGTCGCGCTCGTTGGTGCAGAAAAACACGTGGTGGCGGTAGTACGACATGGACGCCCGAAACGGGTGAATGGCGATGATCTATTCTGACACGACGCGAAACCTGTCCCCGTTGGACCGCCTCCTCGCGGGCGCCGACCGGGCGCTGCGCACGGTCACCGACACCGCGACCGCGCGGCAGCCCTCGCCGGCCGCGGGTATCGCAGAACGCGAACTCGATTCGGGGCAGCGCACTGAATCCGCCCGACTGATGCGCGTGAACCACGTCGGCGAGATCTGCGCGCAGGCGCTCTACCAGGGCCAGGCGGCGGCGGCACGCACCCCGGTGGTAGCGGACGCCATGCGCCAGGCCGCCGAGGAAGAAAACGACCACCTGGCCTGGTGCAGCGAAAGGATCACCGAACTCGGCGGACGCCCGAGCGTTCTCAATCCACTCTGGTATGCCGGCGCGTTCGCCATTGGCGCGGCCGCCGGACTGATCGGGGACCGAGTCAGCCTCGGCTTTGTCGCGGAGACCGAGAAACAGGTCGGCGCCCACCTCGACGAACACCTGCACCGCCTTCCGGATCCGGACGCCCGCTCGCGCGCCGTGCTCGAGCGCATGCGCGAGGACGAACTGCGCCACGCGACCAAGGCCATGGAGGCCGGCGGGACTGAACTCCCGTTCGCGCTGCGGCGACTGATGCACTTCGCTGGCCGCGTGATGACCCGGACGGCGTACTGGATCTAAACAGGTCGTTGAAACAGGCCTATCCATGGCCTTTCCAACGTCGCAACCGAAAAGCGCGGTTTTCGGTCGCTCACAAAAATCAAACACTCGCGTGTTCGATTTTCGGGCGCGACGTCCCTGTCTCGCGTTATCAGGCTGCTGAAATGAGAATTTCAACAGCCTGATAAACACCCCGTCCGCTCAGCGCCCGTAGAAAATCTCTTCCATCTCGCGCCGCACCCGACCGAGGATCTCGTCGTGGTCGGTACGTGACAGCTCCGCTGCCTTGATGCCGAACAGGTAGGCGTCGAGATCGAGCGTTCGCAGCATCATCTTGGTGTGGTACATGCGTTCCTGCTGCACGTTCACATCCATGCAGTGATAGCGGTCGAGCGTATCGTCGGACAGGAAGTACTGGATGGAGTGAATGTCGTGGTCGATGTAGTGCTTGCGCCCGGTGGTGTCGCGGGTAAATCCGCGCACCCGGTAGTCGACCAGCACAATGTCGGACTCGAAGCTGTGGATCAGATAATTCAGCGCCTTCAGCGGTGATACCGTCCCGCAGGTCGACACATCGATGTCGGCGCGGAAGCTGGAGATGCCCTCGTGCGGGTGAATCTCCGGATAGGTGTGCACCGTGAGATGACTCTTGTCCAGATGCGCGACCACCGCATCCGGCAGCGGCCCTGGCGTTTCGGAATTCGTGATGCCGGGTGGCGTCTCGCCTTCATCGGCCACGAGCATGGTGACGCTCGCACCCTGCGGGTCATAGTCCTGGCGCGCGATGTTCAGGATCGTCGCGCCGATGATCTCGGCGACATCGCTCAGGATATGCGTCAGGCGATCGGCGTTGTAGGCCTCATCGATATAGTCGATGTACTCGCGCTGCTGCGCGGGCGTTGCCGCATAGCAGAGATCATAGATGTTGAAACTGAGGGACTTCGTGAGATTGTTGAAGCCCTCCAGCGTGATCTTGCCCGAATCGCTCATCTTGGTCTGGCCACCCAGCTAAAAACCAACCCTAGAAACCGATCCACCGACATCATGGATCGACCAGTTCAAAGTCATGCGTGATCTCGGCGGTCTTGCCGAGCATGATCGACGCAGAGCAGTACTTCTCGGCGGACAGGTGCACGGCCCGCTCGACCGCCTTGGCATCAAGGCCCTCGCCACTCACGCGAAAGTGCACATGAATCCGCGTGAAGACCTTTGGCGGCTCCTCGGCACGCTCGGCCTCGATCTCCACGCTGCAATCCCGAACCTGGTGGCGCCCGCGTTGCAGGATGTAGACGACATCGAACGCGGTGCATCCGCCCAGCCCGAGCAGCAGCATCTCCATCGGCCGCGGGCCGATGTTGCGGCCACCGAACTCGGCGGCGCCATCGAGCACGAGCGCATGACCCGAACCACTCTCGGCGATGAAGCTCGCGCCCTCGACCCAACGCACCGATGCTTTCATGACCCCTCCCCCGGACAGGCGCGCGAGCCTATCACAACCGCCTGCCTGCGGCGCGGACAAGGCCGCCGCACTTTGCTAGACTCCGACCACAAGCCGCACCACAGGGAGAGCGACCATCGCCATCGTCACGCCCGTAGACCCGAAGCCATTCGTCGGGCCGCTGCTTGCCTACTGCCACCGCAAGAACTACCCGGCGAAGACGGACATCATCCGCCCCGGCGATCCGCCGGACACGCTTTATTACATTGTCGACGGATCGGTCACCGTCATCATCGAGGATGAAGACGGCAACGAGCTGGTGCTTGCCTACCTGAACGCGGGTGATTTCATCGGCGAGATGGGCCTGTTTTCCAAACAGGACTCGCGCGGCGCGCTGGTGCGCACCCGTGTGAAGAGCGAAATCGCCGAAATCAGCTACCGCAAGCTCCTGCAACTGTTCGACAGCGGCCTGCGCGAGGTGCGCGAGGACCTGCTGTTCGCCATCGGCGCCCAGCTCACCAAGCGCCTGCTGGAGACCTCGCGCAAGGTTCGTGACCTGGCGTTCGTGGACGTGTCCGGACGGGTCGCGCGCACGCTGCTGCAGCTGTCGAAACAGCCGGACGCGATCACGCATCCCGAGGGCATGCAGATCCGCATCACGCGCCAGGAACTTGCGCGAATCGTCGGGTGCTCGCGCGAAATGGTCGGCCGGGTCCTCAAGAACCTGGAGGGCGACGGCATGGTCGCGTGCAGCGGCAAGACCATGGTCGTGCGCACGCGCCGCACCGACGAAGACTGAGACGCCCGCGGGAGCGCCGCTCAGCCGAACAGCCGTTCGAGTTCCGCGCCAGGCGAGGCCGCACGCATGAACGCCTCGCCCACCAGAAACGCCTGCACACCCGCGGCGCGCATGCGCGCGACATCTTCGCGGGCATGGATGCCGCTCTCGGTCACGACGATTCGATCCGCGGGCATCCGTTCGAGCATCGCCAGCGTCGTTTCAAGGCGCACGTCAAACGTGCGCAGATCCCGATTGTTGATGCCGATCAGCGCCACATCCAGCGCCAGCGCACGTTCGAGTTCTTCCACATCGTGGACCTCGACGAGCACGTCCAGCCCCAGATCAGCGGCCATGCGCGCCAGTTCGCGCAGCTGGACATCGCCGAGTGCGGCGACGATCAGCAGGATGCAGTCCGCGCCGATCGCGCGCGATTCATACACCTGATAGGGATCGATGATGAAATCCTTGCGGATCACCGGCAGCCCGCATGCCGCGCGCGCGCGGCGCAGGTAGTCCTCGCTGCCCTGGAAAAAATCCGCGTCGGTCAGCACCGACAGACAGGTCGCGCCATGTGCCGCGTAGTCGCGCGCGATCTCGGCCGGATGGAAGTCCGCACGCAGCACGCCCTTGCTTGGCGAGGCCTTCTTGATCTCGGCGATGACGGCCGGTCCACCGCTCGCAACACGCGCGCGGATCGCCTCGACGAAGCCGCGCGCGGGAACCGTGTCGATGCGTTCCATCAGCGCTTGCAGGCTGACCTGTGCGCTGCGCTCGGCAATCTCCTCGAGCTTGCGGCGCAGAATGCGCTTGAGGATATCCGGCGTGTCCGCGCGCACAGCGACGGTCACTGCGCGCCGGAAAACGCCACGAGCCGGCCGAGACACTCGCGTGCCGCGCCGTTCGCGGTGAGTTCGCGCGCCCGCTTCACGCCGGCTGCATGGTCATCGGCAAGCCCGGCGACATACAGCGCGGCACCGGCATTCAGCGCGACGATGTCGGCCGCCGCACCCGGCTCGCCATCGAACACCGCACGGATGCGCGCAAGACTCTGCTGCGCATCGTCGACGGCGAGCTGTGCAATATCGGCCCGGGTGCAGCCGAAAGCCTCCGGTTCGATCCGATAACGACGGATCTCGCCACCGCGAAGTTCCGCGACTTCGGTCGTGGCACCGACGGAAATCTCATCGAGCCCGTCGTCGGAATGCACGACCAGCACATGGCGGCTGCCCAGTTCCCGCAGCACCTCGGCCATCGGCTCCAGCCAGCGCGCATCGAACACCCCGAGCACCTGGTTCGGCGCCCCGGCCGGGTTCGTCAGCGGGCCGAGCAGATTGAACACCGTGCGCACCGCCATTTCGCGCCGCGGCCCGATCGCGTGCTTCATCGCGCCGTGATGCGCGGGGGCGAACATGAATCCGACGCCGACCTCGTCGATGCAGGCGGCGACCTGTTCGGGCGTCAGATCAAGTCGAACGCCGGCGGCCTCCAGCACGTCCGCGCTGCCCGAGCGACTGGAGATCGAACGGTTACCGTGCTTCGCCACACGCGCCCCGCCCGCGGCCGCGACAAAGGCCGCGGCCGTGGAAACGTTGAACATGCGCGCACCATCGCCACCGGTACCGCAGGTGTCCACGAGATGCGCACGATTGGCAACGACCACCGGCGTCGCGAGTTCGCGCATGACCCGCGCGGCGGCGGCAATCTCTGCGACGGTTTCGCCCTTCATCCGCAGGCCCACCAGGAACCCGCCGATCTGCGCCGGGGTCGCGCCGCCGGTCATGATCGTGTGCATGACGGCCTGCATCTCGTCGCCCGCCAGATCTCCACGGTCGATGACCCGGGCGATGGCGCCCGGCAAGCTCAGCGTGTTCATCGTTTCAGAAAATTCCCCAGCAGTTCGTGCCCATGGCGCGTCAGGATGGACTCCGGATGAAACTGCACGCCCTCGATCGGGAAACTGCGGTGGCGCAGCCCCATGATTTCGTCGCGGCTGCCGTCGCCGCGCAGCGTCCACGCGGTCTCCTCGAGTTCGTCCGGCAGGGTGCCACGTTCGACGACCAGCGAGTGATAGCGGGTCGCATCGAACGGCGTTTCCAGTCCGGCGAAAACGCCCTGCCCCGCGTGATGGATCGGCGAGGTCTTGCCGTGCATGACTTCACGCGCGTGCACCACGCGCCCGCCGAAGGCCTGGCCGATGGCCTGGTGCCCGAGACACACGCCGAGGATCGGCACGCGTCCGGCGAATTCGCGGATGACGTCCAGTGAGACACCGGCCTCGGTCGGCGTGCACGGCCCGGGCGAGATCACGATGCGCTGCGGGTGCATGGCCTCGATGGCGGCGAGATCGACGGCGTCGTTGCGCACCACCCGGACATCGGCGCCAAGCTCGCCGAAATACTGCACGAGGTTGTAGGTGAACGAGTCGTAGTTGTCGATGACCAGCAGCATCGTTCAGTCCTCCAGCCGCAGGCCCGAAACGGCCAGCGCCGCGGCGCGAAAGATCGCGCGACCCTTGTTCATGGTCTCGTCCCATTCGCGCGCCGGCACCGAGTCGGCCACGATTCCGGCGCCGGCCTCAATATAGAGCCGTCCGTCGCGAATCACGGCGGTGCGGATTGCGATCGCGGTGTCCATGTCACCGTTCCAGCCCAGATAGCCGACCGCGCCGGCGTAGACGCCGCGCTTGACCGGCTCGAGTTCGTCGATGATCTCCATGGCGCGGACCTTTGGCGCGCCGCTGACCGTGCCGGCGGGAAAGGTCGCGCGCAGCGTATCCATCGCATCCAGCCCGGAGCCGATGCGGGCCTCGACGTTCGAGACGATGTGCATGACGTGTGAATAGCGCTCGATGACCATCTGTTCGGTCACCCGCACGCTGCCGATCTCCGCGACCCGCCCGACGTCGTTGCGCCCGAGGTCGATGAGCATCAGATGCTCGGCGCGTTCCTTCGGATCGGCAAGAAGCTCCTGCTCCAGCGCCAGATCTTCGTCGTTGTCGCGACCGCGCGGGCGCGTGCCGGCGATCGGCCGCACGGTCACAATATCGCCCTCGAGCCGCACCAGGATCTCCGGCGACGAACCGACGATCTGGAATGCGCCGAGGTCCATGAAGAACATGTACGGCGACGGGTTCAGGCTGCGCAGCGCGCGGTAGAGATCCACCGGCGGCGCCGCAAACGGCACGGACATGCGCTGCGCAAGCACGACCTGCATGACGTCGCCGTCGACGATGTAGTCCTTGATCCGGCCGACCGCCGCCTCGTACCCCTCGCGCGTGAACGCCGAGACGAAATCCGCTTCGTCCAGTCGTTTGCCGGCCGCGGGGCGGGCTGCATGCGCAACGGGCTCATCGAGCCGGCTGATCAGTTCCTCCAGCCGGGCACGCGCGCGCTCGATTCCATTCGCCGCGTCCAGGTCCGCCAGCACGATCAGGTGCAGATGGCCGCTGAGGTTGTCGAACACCAGCACCTCATCGCTGACGAGCAACACGATATCCGGACACCCAAGTGTGTCCGGTGGCGTGCCCGCCGCGAGTCGCGGCTCGATGTAGCGCACGACGTCATAGCCGAAATAGCCGACCAGCCCGCCGGTGAATCGCGGCAGGTGCTCGCGCGGCGCGACCCGCATGCGTTTCGCGAAGGCGTCGACCCAGGCCAGCGGATCATCGATCTCGGCGGTCTCGACCTCGGTGTCGTCGACGATGTGCCGGACTCGCCGTCCGGTCACCTCGATGCGCGCCCGTGCGGGCAGGCCGATGATCGAATAGCGGCCCCATTTCTCGCCGCCGTGCACGGATTCGAACAAAAAGGAAAACGGGCCGGCCGCGAGCTTGCGGTAGGCCGACAGCGGCGTGTCCAGATCGGCGAGCACGCGCCTGGCCAGCGGCGCATGCGTATAGCCCGCCGCACGCAGCGCGTCGAAATCAGGATGGGTCATGACGGTTTCCGGTGAGTGGCAATCCAATGGTGGGCACGACGGTGCCGGGCGCACACCCGGCACAGCAATCCGTCACCACCATCGCCAACGCATCGGAACCATGCGGAAAGTCTCTCTCAGGCCGCGTCCGCAAGCAACGCCGGCAGTTCGGCGAGCGAATCGATCACCGCGTCGGGACTGGCCAAGCGGATGTCCTGACCGTGGTTGTAGCCATAGCTGACGCAGACGACACGGAAACCGGCGGCGCGCGCCGCCTTGACGTCGCTGATCGAGTCGCCGACCAGCAGCGAGTCGGCCGGGGCCGCGCCGAAGTGCTCCGCCGCATGCAGCAAGGGCAGCGGGTCGGGCTTTTTCTTCGGCAGCGTGTCGCCGGCGACGACGATGCCGAAGTCGTTGCGCACGCCGAGCGCCTCGAGCAGCGGCAGCGTGAACCGGCCGGCCTTGTTCGTCACGCAACCGAGCGCAAAGCCGGCGGCGCGCAGGCGATCCAGCCCTTCGCGCACCCCGGGATACAGACGGCTGCGCTTGCAGGTGTTGCGCTGGTAGCAGTCCAGGAACACCGGCATCGCCCGCTCGAACAGCGCGAGTTCGGGCATGCCGTCCAGGTCATCGGTCAGCGCGCGCTCCACGAGTCGCTCGACCCCGTTGCCGACCCACTCACGCACGCGCGACTCGCCGCGTGCCGGCAACCCCACCGCGCGCATGGTCTCGTCGACACACAGCGCGAGGTCCGGGACCGAATCGACGAGCGTGCCGTCGACGTCGATCAGGATCATGGACGGCCGCCCGAACATGCTTCGATGGCTCAGGCCGCCTTGGCCTTCGCGGCAGCGAGCTCGGCGCGCATCTTGCCGACCACGGTGTCGTAGCGGTTCGGGTCCGAGGCAGCCGCCGCGCTGAAGATCGCCGAGCCCGCGACGAACGTATCGGCGCCGGCCTCGCGAATCTCGCGGATGTTGTCGACCTTCACGCCGCCGTCGATCTCGAGCCGGATGTCGAAACCCGATTCGTCGATGCGCCGGCGCGCCTCGCGCAGCTTGTCGAGCGCGGAGGGGATGAACTTCTGGCCGCCGAAACCCGGGTTCACCGACATCAGCAGGATCATGTCGATCTTGTCCATGACGTGATCGAGGTACGACAGCGGCGTGGCCGGGTTGAACACCAGACCCGACTTGCAGCCGGATTCGCGCACCAGCGCCAGCGAGCGGTCGATATGATCGCTGGCCTCGGGATGAAACGTGATGTAGCTCGCGCCGGCCTTGGCGAAATCCGGGATGATGCGGTCGACGGGCTTGACCATCAGGTGAACGTCGATCGGCGCGGTCACGCCATGCTTGCGCAGCGCCTCGCAGACCAGCGGCCCGATCGTGAGGTTCGGCACGTAATGGTTGTCCATGACGTCGAAATGCACGATGTCGGCCCCAGCCTTCAGGACCATGTCCACTTCGTCGCCGAGGCGGGCGAAGTCTGCCGACAGAATCGACGGCGCGATCCAGTTCTCTGCCATGGGAATACCTCCGGACAAAATGGCACCCGACCCGCCGGACACGGCGGCCGGGGAAAAAGGCCGGATAGGGTACCGAAACGCGCGCCCGGATGCAGCCGGCGGGAGGCGGCCGGACGCCGGCGCCGCCTGTCGGCGTGCGCGATGTTCAGAGATCGGGGGTCAGTTCAGACCGAGGCCGATGACCAGCCCCAGCGCGGTGCCGATGCCGATGAAGATGCCCATGACCATGAGCCCCACGGCCACATTGCCCTTGTGCAGCTCATCGCCGATGCTGAACGGCACCATGCGATTCATCCACTTGCAGCCCAGCCGCATGAAGTACAGCGTCAGCAGGCCGCCCAGGATGGCGTAGAGAAAGTTCAGAATGACAGGATCGAGATACGAACTCATGGCCGGCGCCTCCCCTCGGTTTTTTTCAAAGCTTAGCGAGCGCGGCGGCCGGACGCCACGTCGCCAACAGCATTCGGGTCGGATTCATGCGTGAGCTGTTCGAAAACCTTGCGGTCGGGTTGCGGCTCGTCACGGGTCTGCCGGTCGATCCGGCGCGCCTGCGCCCCGGGGTGGACGCGTTTCTGGCGCTGGTCGTGACGGCGTTTGCGGTGAATCTGGCCGGCGACTGGCTCGCAACCGAGCCACCACGCGAGTTCGACGTCTACGGGCTCGCGGGCCATGCGGCGGTGCTGGTGTGCGCGGCGCTGGCGTTCTATCTCGCCAGCCGTCTCGCGCGCCTGCCCGATCGCCTGGTCGCGGTGGCGACCAGCGTGGCGGCCGCCGATGTGTGGCTGGGCGCGGGCCTGGCGGCCGTGGAACTGGCGCCGCCGGGCGGCAGCGAGGACTTCTGGTGGCTGGTCCTCGCCTGGCTCCTGACGGCACTGCTGCGCGCATTCGCCCTGCCGCTGCGCGCGCGGCGCCTTGCGGCGGGCACGGCCGCCGTCCTTTATCTCGCCGCGGCGGTCACGATCGGCGAGGCCGGCATCTCCGGCGCGCTGTTCCACTCGACCGCCGAGCCGCGCGAACGCGTTGCGATGCCCGCCGACCCCGAGGCCCTGATGTACCGGCAGATTCCGCTCCTGACCGGCGCGCTGTCCGCGGTCCAGGCCGGCCGGCCGGGCGTCGTCGACCTGTACTTCGTCGGCTTCGGTGGCGACTCGACCCAAGACGTGTTCGCCCGCGAGGTGCGCTACGCCCAGACGCTGTTCGACCGCGAGTACGACACGACGGGTCGATCGGTCATCCTGACCAGCGAGCCGAAACTCGAACGCGCGCCGCCGATCGCGTCGGCCTCGAACCTGGCGGCGACGATCCGCATGCTCGGCGAGCGCATGAACCGCGACGAGGATGTGCTGTTCCTGTACCTGACCAGCCACGGCACGAAACAGCGCCTGTCGGTGCACTACCCGCCGTTGCCGCTCAACGACGTGCGCGCGGACGACCTCAAGCGCTGGCTCGACGAGGCCGGCATCCGCTGGCGCGTGCTGGTCGTTTCGGCCTGTTACTCGGGCTCGTTCATCGACCGGCTCGCGACCGATTCGAGCCTGGTGCTGACCGCATCGGCGGCGGACCGCACCTCGTTCGGCTGCGAAAACGGCGCGGATTTCACCTGGTTCGGCCGCGCCCTGCTTGCCGATGCGCTGGGCAACGGCACGGGCATGATCGAAAGCTTTCGCGCGGCGATGGATGCGGTCGGCGCCCGCGAACGGCGTGCGGGCGAGCAGGCTTCCATGCCGCAACTGCACGTCGGCCCGCTGATCGACCCCTTGCTGATCCGCCTCGATGCGCGGCTGCGGCGCCTGCGCGAGACCCGCGAGGAGCCACCCGTATCGCCACGCCCGGCGGCACCCTCGCCGGCAAGCCCGATCGGTTAACCCCGCTCGCGCTGGATCAGCTCCCACGCCTGACGGATCTCGTGGGTCTTCTCGTTCGCGAGTTTGATCATTTCTTCGGGCACACCGCGCGCGGCGAGCTTGTCCGGGTGATGCTGACTGAGGAGCTTGCGATATGCGCGCTTGACCTCGGCATCCGTCGCCGACGCCGGCACGCCGAGGATCGCATAGGCCTGCTCCAGTGTCGGCCCGCGCGGTTTCGGTGCCGCGCCAGCCTGGCCCGCACCCGCGCCGCCGAAACCGGCCCCGGCCTGCAACATCGAGACGAGCCGTTCGAACGCGGCGCGTGGATAGTCGAGCGCATCGCAGACCGCCAGCAGGATGCGATGCTCGGTCTCGTCGAGTGTCCCGTCGACCAGCGCGATCTGCGCCTGAATCTCCACGAACATCTGCCGCAGCATGACCTGGCGGCCCAGGTGCACGCGCAGCTGGCGCAGTTCCCCGGCGAGATCGAAGCCGGGCGATTTGCCGCGGTTGAACTCGGCGATGGCGCGGGCGCGCCGCTCGCCGTCGAGATTCAGGTGGCGCATGACCGTTTCGGCGAGCCGGATCTCGTCCGGGGTGACGCGGCCATCGGCCTTCGCGATCGCGCCCATCACCGCGAACGCGCTGTCGAAGAACACGCGCTGGACGGTTGCCCGGTCGGCCGTGCCGATGCCGAGGTCCGCAAACCGACCGCCGGCCATGCCCTTGTCAAACTGATGGCCGAGCAGGGCGCCGAGCAGCGCGCCGATCAGACCGAACGCCATGTAACCGAAAATCGCGCCGAGAATCTTGCCGAAGAACATTCGCGGATCAGAGACCTGCCTGGAGGGTCGGCTATCCTACCGTGGCAAACCAGACGCCACGACCCCGATCTTCCGATGGAATACACAACGCTCGGCCGCACCGGCATCCGCGTGAGTCGCATCTGTCTCGGCACCATGACCTTCGGCGAGCAGAACACCGAGACCGCGGCGCACGCGCAGCTGGACCTCGCGCTGGAGCGCGGCGTCAACTTCATCGACGCCGCCGAGATGTACCCGGTGCCGCCGAAACCGCAGACCCAGGGCCGCACCGAGCAGTACATCGGCAGCTGGCTGGCGCAGCGCGGACGCCGCGACGACGTCGTGCTCGCGACCAAGGTCAGCGGCCCCGCGGCGTGGATGGAGTACCTGCGACCCGGTACCGTACGGCTCGACCGGCGCAATCTCGAGGCCGCGCTCGCCGCGAGCCTGAGACGGCTCGGCACCGACTATGTCGACCTCTACCAGGTGCACTGGCCGGACCGGCGCACGAACTACTTCGGCGAACTCGGCTACCGCCACCAGCCCGATCACCATGCGACGGTGCCGATCGAAGAGACCCTGGTCGTGCTCGACGCGTTCGTGCGCGCCGGCAAGGTTCGCGCGGTGGGCATCTCGAACGAAACGCCCTGGGGCGCCATGCGCTATCTGGACATTGCTGGCCGCACCGGACAGGCGCGCGTGGCCAGCATCCAGAATCCCTACAGCCTGCTGAACCGCAGCTTCGAGGTCGGTCTGGCGGAGATCGCGATGCGCGAATCGCTCGGCCTGCTGGCCTATTCACCGCTGGCGTTTGGTGTGCTGAGCGGCAAATACCTGAACGGCGGGCGGCCGGCCGGCGCGCGGCTGACCCTGTTCACGCGCTTCGACCGCTACAACAACGCGCAATGTGAGCGCGCGACGCACGCCTATGTGGACTTGGCGCGCACCCACGGCCTGGACCCCGCGCAGATGGCGCTGGCCTTCGTGAACCAGCAACCGTTCGTGACCGCGAACATCATTGGCGCAACGACGATCGGGCAGCTCGAATACAACATCGCGAGCATCGATCTGAAACTCGGCGACGCGGTCCGCGCCGGCATCGAGGCGATTCACACGGCACAGCCCAATCCCGGACCGTGAATGGCCGAATTCAGTCGCTCCGGGGGAATTCGCGCAGGTAGACAGGCGGCGAAACAGACGACAGGCGTGGAGCCGATGGCCGGATTTGAACCGGCGACCTACTGATTACGAATCAGTTGCTCTACCAGCTGAGCTACATCGGCACGCAGTGGACGCGCCAGTATAATGAGCACCTGAGCGGGTCACAACGCACCGGCCCGCGGGTTCAACGCCAAACGCCCGGAGGTCGCTTCAATTGGATTTTGAGCTCTCCCTCGAAGACGACGACGACACGCCGCCCATCAAGTGCCCGCGCTGCGGCTATCTGCGCAAACCCGACGACGACGAGCGCGCGCCGCGCTGGCAGTGCCCGCGGTGCGGAGTGTCCTACGAGAAGGCCGGCGTTTCACCGGACCAGCTCTACGATCGCGACTGAACGACCTCGCCGCCGGCCAGGACAGGCCGGTACGGCAGCGGATCGATCTCGGGTTCCCCCGCGGACAGCAGCGCACGTAGCAGCCGCGCGCTGCCCGGTGCCAGCACGATGCCGTTGCGGTGGTGGCCGCAGTTCAGATACAGCCCCGGCACTTCGGCCACCGCGCCAATAAACGGCACACCGTCCGGCGAACCCGGACGCAGACCCGCCCAGTGCGCCTCGATCGGGCAATCGGCCAGCCACGGCGCCATGCCGACCGCGGCCGCGCGCAGGGACTGCGCGGCCTCGTCCGTGGTCGCCTTCTCGAAGCCCACGTCCTCCATCGTGCTGCCGCACAGCACCCGGCCATCGCGCCGCGGGATCAGGTAGCGCCCCTCGCTCAGCACCATCGGCGCCAGCCGCCCGGCCGCGCCCGAGTACAGCAGCATCTGCCCGCGCACGGGTGCGACCGGCAGGTCCAGGCCAAGGGGCGCGAGCAACCCGGCGCTCCAGGCGCCGGCGGCGACGACCACGTTCGGCGCGCCAAGCGCCGTTCCATCGGCCAGCCGGACACCGGCCACGCGACCCGCGACGGTTTCGATTGCCGTCGCGGCACGGTCCGTGATGAGTTCGACGCCAGCGGCGACCGCCGCCAGCGCCAGGGCGCGACCCAGCCGTGGCGTACGCAGCTGCGCGAAATCGGGAAACGCCAGCGCCGGACCCGTCAGATGAACCCCGGTTTCCCGCGCCACCGCGTCGACATCGAGCGGTCGACAATCCAGGCCGTGTTCTCCGGCCCAGGCCCGGGCGGGTTCGACGTCGCCGAGCGCGCCGATCCACATGCCGCTTGCCGTGTACTCGATCGCCACGCCGGTTTGCGCCTCGAGCCGCGCCGTCCACTGCGGCCAGAGCCGATGACCCTCCAGCGCCAGCGCCTGCACCGCGCGCGGGTAGCGCCACGGGTACAGCGGTGCGACGATGCCGCCACCGGCCCAGGACGACTCTCGCGCGGCGGCACCACGTTCGACGACCGCCACGCGCAGACCCGCGCCGGCCAGTTCCAGCGCCGCCGTCAATCCAGCAGCGCCCGCGCCGATGATCACGACGTCTTGCGTGCTCATGCCGGCCTGCGACGCCGTTCACGTTCCGCGCGCGCGGCGCGGCCACTCATCGGGAAACCCAGCGTTTTCATCAAGATGGGCTTGGGAAAGGCCGTGCGGGCCGAGTAGATTCAGCGTATGCGTCAGGCACTTGGCATGACATTGATCGAGCTCATGGTCACCCTCGCGGTCGTCGCGGTGGTCGTGACCGTGGCCGTTCCGTCGTTTCTGGGCATGTTACAGAACAACCGCGCGAGCGCCGAGGCCAACCGCCTGGTCGGCACCCTGAAGCTGGCGCGCTCGGAGGCGATCAAGCGCAGCACCCCGGTCGCGGTGTGCGCGGCGAACGCCGATCAGACCAACTGCTCGGGCGCAAACACCTGGTCGGCGAACGGCTGGATCATGATCCTGGACCCGGACGGCACGGCCGGCACGCTGGACTCCGACGATTCCATGCCCAACTCACCGGACGACACCGTTCTGCGCAACTACGCCAAACCCGCGGGCAGTCCGACGATCGCCGACGGCGGTGACGACTTCGTGCGTTTCGTGCCCTCCGGCGCGCTCGACGACGACTCGCACGCCGCGGCCGTCACCCTGACCGTGACCCATTCGAGCTGCAAGGGCGACCAGGTCCGCAATCTGAGCATTTCGCCGTCGGGCCAGGCGACCCTGTACTACAGCGCGTGCCCGAGCACATGAACGCAATGCCACCCGTTCCCGCCCGGCAACGCGGCTTCACCGTATGGGAGGTGCTGGTCGCCGTCGTGCTGCTCGCCGTCGGCCTGCTCGGCATCGCCGGCCTTCAGCTCAGTTCCCTGCAGGGCAACCACAGCGCCTATCAGCGCACGCTGGTCACGGCCATGGCCTCGGACATCAGCGAGCGAATCCGCGCCAACGAGAACGACTGCGACTGCATCACCGACAACGACACCTGCACGACCTCGCAGCTCGTCGCCTGCACACCGTCGGGCTGGAACACCGAACTCGCCAGCCAGCTGCCCGAAGGCGAAGGCATCGTCTGCCGCGACTCGACCCCGGACGACGGCACCGGGTCCGGCCTGGGCGACGCGGGCTGCGACAACAGCGGCGATGTCTACGCGATCAAGGTCTGGTGGCGCGACAACCGCAACCCCAACGCCCTGCAGCGCTTCAGCTACAGCTTCCGGCCATGAACGGCAATCCGCACCGCCAGTCCGGCGTCACGCTGACCGAGCTCATGGTCGCCCTGGCGCTGAGTATCCTGCTGCTGGGCAGCGTCGGACAGGTGTTCCTGAGCACGAAGGAGACCTACAAGACGCAGGAGACCCTTTCGCGCCTGCAAGAGAACATGCGCTTCGCGCTCACGAAGGTCGTCGAGGACTTGCAGACCGCGGGCTTTGCGGGCTGCGCGAAGTCGGCGAAGTCCGGCACCTCGAACGTCACCTCCGTGCTGAACGTCTCGGCGGGCACGGCCACCCCGCACGACTACACCCACGCCATCTGGGGCGTGGAATCGGGCTCGAACAGCCAGGACGAGATCTACGTCCGCCACGCGCTTGGCGGCAGCGCGCTGGAGATCGATCGGGGGTCGAGCACCAAGACCTCCTACGCATTCAGCAGCACGCGCTACGACGCCCTGCCCGAAGACCTGCAGATCGAGCAGTGGGACGTCGCCGCCGCGACGGACTGCGAGAAGACGCTGGTGTTTCTGGTCACGAACGATCCGGACGCGGATGACTCCGCCGATGTCGGCAACAGCACCGCACCGTCCGACGAGGAGACCGAGGGCCTGACCAACGGCACGGTCTCCGACACCGCGCAGCCCGGCACGAGCCCGTTCCAGCTTGCGGTGCTCTACAAGGTCGAAGCCGTGCGCTACTACGTGGACGACAATCCCAGCGCGCCCAGCGGCTCGACGGTACGCACGCTGTACCGGCAAGTCGGCAGCTCCGCGGGCCAGCCGCTGGTCGACGGCGTGCAGACCTTCAACCTGACCTACGGCGAGGACACCACCGGCGACGGCAATGCCGACACCTATTCGCGCTGGGACCAGATCACGACCAACGCGCGGCGCCAGTCCATCGTCAGCGTTCGCGTGGCGCTGGAAGTCAACGACGGACTGCCGATCGCAGACGCCACGGTTTCCAGCGCCGGGGTCGCCGAAGCCGCCGCGGACTTCAAATCGATGCTCGTCACCGTGCGGCTGCGCAACCGTTTCGGCAGTGGTTGAGCGCATGAACACCCTGAAACCCGTCGCAGCAAGAATGCCTGTGGGCGCGCGGCGCGAAAGCGGCGCGGTGCTAATCACGGCCCTGTTGATCCTCGTCATCCTGACCGTGCTCGGCATCTCGGCGACCGGCGATTCCACGCTCGAAGAGCGCATGGCCGGCAACTACCGCGACCAGATGAGCGCGCGCGAGGCCGCCGAGATGGGCATCCGCTCCGCCGAGGACTGGCTGCGCTCGAACATCTACAACGCCGCGCAGCTCGACTACACGGCATCGCCGTCGTCGCTGACCTCGCTGTACTTGCCGACCACAACCGCGTTCCTGTTCAGCCCGGCGGACCCGGCGCCATCCGGATTGACGCTCTCCGGCGTGACCTCACTCGCGATGCCGCCAGACCTGGACCTGCGCAACGCCGACAACTGGGAACCCGTGAACGAGTCCGACTACGACTTCAACTACGCCAATGCCGTCTCGGGCAGCACGCTGGCCTCACTCGGGCTGATCCGCTCGCCGCGCTACGTCATCGAGTACGTCGGTCGCGGTGCGACCACCGGCCAGAACCTCGTGCAGGACGCCGAGGGACAGGCCTTCACAATCGTGCGGCTCGGTTTCCGCATCACCTCGGTCGGCTGGGGCCGGCAGATCGAAGTGAACGACGCCGGCAACGAGCGCCCCATCACCGCCCAGGTGCTGCAATCGCATTTCGAGATTCCGCTGTGAGCCGCTCACGGCCGGAGGTGACAACGATGTCCACACCACACCGCATCATCGCGAACACGCTTCGCCACATCGCAACGCTGGCCACGGCCGCGGGCATGACGCTCGCCGCCGGCCAGGCCGCGGCCGCCCCCGGCACGCTCGCGGACATCCCGGTGTTCCTGCAGCAGCCCGTGCAGTCGAACATCATGATCCTGACCGACGATTCCGGCTCGATGGACTGGGAAGTCATGATCCGAGCATCGGGCACGGGCAGCCAGGGTGGATCGGGCTGGATCGATCTCTCGCCGGACAACAGCACGGAGCGCCTGGAGCTGTGCGCGGGCTACAACGCACTTATGTACAACCCGAACGTCACCTACACGCCATGGGTTGGCACAGACGAAGGAGGCGTGGCGTACGCCGACCAGTCCGTAACGGCAGCGAGGGAAAACCCGTACCTGGCGAATCCCGAGAACAACTGCAATTCCGGCAATGGCGACCAGGGCGACAACAACGGCTACTGCAATCTCCTGACGCAGGTCGGTCCGCAAGGCTCGTCCGACCCCCAGAGCATCAGGGGTGCCTTTTACTACCCGTGGAACGACGCCGACAACGACGAGGAATACGACAACGGCGAGTGCCCGACGGCAAGCGAAAACCGCGTGTACGTCAGCACCCTGAGTGACGCTCAAAAGACCAATTTCGCCAACTGGTATTCCTATTACAGAAAGCGCGAGTACGTCGCCAAACGCGCGCTGTCGGAGGTCATCAGCGAATCCAAGCAGCGCATCGGGCTTTCGACCATCAATCGCAACAACGGCATCACTCGCAACTATGGAGTGCAGCCGCCGTACGGATCTGCCTATCGAGACCCACAGGAGGTCGGCACCGAGATCGCAGATGTGGATGACATCAGCGTGCCGCTCGACACCTCGGCCGCGGACAACAAGTTCAAACTGATGCGCAATCTTTTCCGCATCAATTCAAACAGCGGCACGCCGCTGCGTAGCGGCCTGAACAACGTAGGCAAGTACTTCAGCGCAGCTGACAGCACCGGCACGAACCTGTTCGGTTTCAGTGCCAGCGATGAGACCCCCATCCTGTCCGCGTCCGATGGCGGCGAGTGCCAGCAGAACTTTGCGGTGGTGATGTCCGACGGGTACTGGAACACCGATTCAGGCGACGAGTGGAGTACCACGACCGGCAGCAGCGGAGTAGGCAACACTGACACCGACGGCACCGGCGATTGGGACGGCCAGTCGTATGCGGATACCTACAGAAACACGCTGGCCGACGTTGCAATGAAGTGGTACGAGACTGACCTCGATACCACGCTGACCGGCAAGGTGCCATCGTCGAACATCGGCAGTTCGGCCGATCAGGATGACAATACCGAACAGCACATGGTGACCTTCACCGTGGCCTTCGGACTGAGCGGCAACACGAGCTGCAACCCGACCGACCGGACCACCTCGGTGGCCAGCCAGAACTGGCCCGAGATCTGCGATAACCCAAGCGCGTCGTCGGGGTCCGGCTGGCCGAACCCGGTCGCGGATTCGGCCACGACCATCGACGACATGCGCCACGCGGCGTGGAACGGTCGCGGTCAGTTTCTGTCGGCGGGCGATCCGCAGGATCTCATCGATTCACTGCTGGAGGCATTTTCGGACATCGACAATCGCAATACAGCGGCCGCAGCCGCGGTGGCCGTCAACTCGACCAACCTCGGCGCGGGCGGCCTCGTGTACCAGGCCAGCTTCGATTCGAGTTCGTGGTCCGGCAACGTCAAGGCCTTCGCCTACGACAGCAACACGCAGGCCTTTTCGAACACGGCAAGCTTCGCCGTGGCCAGCAAGCTGGAGGATCAGGTTTCGGGCGCAAACAGCGCACCCGCGCGGCAGATCATCACGTTCAACGGCACCCAGGGCGTGCCGCTGACGTTTCCTGGCGATGGTGGTGTTCTGAACTACCTGATCTACCTCACCACCAATCTACTGGGCACCTCGAGCTATCTGAGCCAGACCCAGGTTCGCGACCTGCTTTCCGATGCGCCATACGATTACGACAACCTGGTGACCAACATCCTCAATGTCCTGTTTGCCAGTGCACGGCAGGCCAACTTCGAGCATGGCGTGAAGATCATTGACTGGCTGCGCGGCGACCGCAGCAACGAGGATGACGACACCGGGCTTCGCGAGCGCGACAGCGGCGACCTGCTGGGCGACATCGTCAACTCCGCGCCGCTGTATGTCGGCAATCCGGCGGCGAACAAGTACCCGGACACCATCGAGCCGTCACCGGCGCCGGCCTACTCCTCGTACGTAACCGCCACCAACCGCACCGCCATGGTCTACATCGGCGCGAACGACGGCGCGCTGCACGGCGTCGACGCGACGACCGGCTACGAGAAGTTCGCATATTTCCCGGGCATGCTGTTCAGCGCCGGCGGCTATGTCTCCGCATTGTCCAGCCCGGACTACGAACACAAGTACTACGTCGATGGTTCGCCGACGGCGGCCGATGCCTACATCGACTTCGACGGCAACAGCTCCGATGAGTGGGGTACCGCCCTGGTCGGCTCGCTGCGCGCCGGCGGCAAGGGCATCTTCGCGATGAACATCACGAACCCGGCGAACTTCAGCGAGGCGAACGCGGCCAGCATGGTGATGTGGGAGATCACCAACACCGCGTCCGGATACGAAGCACTGGGTTACACCTTCGCACGGCCGACGATCGCCAAGCTCCACAACGGCAAATGGGGCGTGATCTTCGGCAACGGCTACAACAACACCAGCAACGGCCGTGCCGTGCTGTACATCGCCGATCTGGAGGACGGCTCGCTGATCAAGGCGATCGACACCGGCGTGGGCTCGGTCGCGAACAGCAATTGCGCGGACGGAAGCAGCGACTGCAACGGCCTGTCGACGCCGGCCGTGGTCGACTTCAATTTCGACGGCGTTGCCGACCGCGTCTATGCCGGCGACGTGCACGGCAATCTGTGGGCGTTTGACATCTCGACGGTTTCGACGGGGTCGTGGGCCTCGATCGGCGGCTCTTCACCGCTGTTCCGCGCCCGCAACGACGCCGACGCCAAACAGCCGATCACCACGCAGCCGGCGGTGGCCTTCCATCCGACCGAGCGCGGCTCGGCGACCACCCCCAACTTGCTCGTGTTCTTCGGCACCGGCGAATTTGTCTCAAGCACGGCGAAGTCCAACACCGACACCCAGACCATGTACGCGGTCTGGGACCGCGGCCCGGCGAGCGGTAATCCGCTGACGGCGAAGAGTCTGCCGATCGTGCGCTCGAACCTGGTCGAGCAGACCATCAGTCTGTCGTCGGTCGATCCGGACGGCGGCGGCACCGACCCGGCCAATGACGTTCGCCTACTCACACGCGAGGCCGTGAACTATCAGGACAAGAGCGGCTGGTATGTGGACCTGCCGACCAGCAGCGAGCGCGTGATCGTCAGCCCGCTGATCCTCGGCGAGGTCGTCGCCTGGGTCACGGCCATCCCGCAGGGGACGCTGTGCGACAGCGCCGGCAAATCCTGGGTCATGGCCGCGGACCTGCTCACGGGTGGTGAACCCGACTTCGTGGTGTTCGATGTCGACGGCAACGGCAGCTTCGACAATGACCAGACCGATGCCGGCGAGAACCCGGCGGGCGTGTACTCGGCAGACCTCTACTGGCAGCCGACCGCGCTGGGCGGCCTGACCACGGCCTATGACCAGACCAGCAGCAGTAGCAGCTCCGGCAGTTCGTCGGGCGCCAGCGGGTCGTCGGGCAGCGGTTCGTCCAGCGGCGGCAGCAGTGGCGGGGCGAGCGCGTGCTCAGGCACCGGCGCGGGCGCCGGCAAGGTCGTGATCTCGAAGGACGACTCGAGCGGCTCCGGCCCGGCGCTGGACACCAAGGACATCCAGTATCAGGCCGGCCTGTGCACGCGCACGTCCTGGACCCATGTCGGTTACTGAGGAGGGTGAACAACATGAAGACCCTGTCGACCCGAATCCTTGCCGCGACCCTTGGCAGCCTTTGGGCGCTCACGGCCGGCGCCGTGAGCGTGGTGGAGATCCCTACACAGAACGCGAAACCTGCACCCGCGGCGAACATTCCATCGTCCACGCCGACGACGGCGACTGCCCCCTCTCGCGGCTTCGACTATTCGCGATTCACCTTCGTCGGCCAGCTCAGCAATGTCGAGCAGCCAGAAGGACGCCTTGATTTCGTTGAAACGTCATTCATGGTCGGAAAGGATTCAAGATTCTATGATGCGCGTGGGCTGCCGATGAAAATCGAAGAGCTTGAGCCCGAGGTCTGGCTGGGCATCACCGTAACCGAAAGGCTCGATCGACAGTTCAATGCACCTTTTGTACGCGAGGCGCGTATCGTTCCCCCGCGCCCGGAGGAATGATGTTCGCCACCTGCGGACCGCGCCCGATGCGGGGCTTCTCGCTGATCGAGCTGATGATCGCGCTCGCGGTGCTCGTGGTACTGACCACCGTCGCGATCCCGGCCTACAACAGCTACGTGATCAAGGCCCAGCGCAGCGAGGGGCGCAAGGCACTGATGCAGATTGCGCTCGCGCAGGAACGCTTCTTCACCATCAACAACCGCTACACGGCGAACATCTCGTCGCTGGCGCGCGACCCGTCGGACCCGGACGCACCGTTCGATGGCAACAGCGCCGATACCGACCCCAAATACGCCATCGCGCTGACCGTCACGAACTCAGGCCAGCGCTACACGACCACCGCGACGCCGAAATCGGGCAAGGCCGTCTCGAACGACAGCGACTGCACGAAGATCAGCCTGAACTACCTTGGTGTGCAGTCCGGCTCCGGCGCGTCATCGGACGCCTGCTGGTAAAGAAGGCAAAAGCCTGAACCCGGGGAAACCGTGATCAATCCATCGTAAGGATTGACAGAGCAGCGAAAACGAAAAAGCGTGGGTTTTCGTTTTCTTTCGTTTTCCACGGCATGCAGCCGTTGAAAACGGCGGCACTCCACTGCGCCGCGGGTTCAGGTCACGGCGCGTTTCAGTTCGCGCGGCAGGGAAAAGACCACCTCTTCACGCCGGCCGTCGAGTTCCTCGACGCCGTCGGCGCCCCATTCGCGCAGCCGTTCGAGCACCTGCCGAACCAGCAGTTCCGGCGCCGACGCGCCGGCCGTCACGCCGATGCGTTCGGCACCGTCGATCCACTCGCGACGGATGTCGTCCGCACCATCGATGAGATAAGCCGGCGTGCCGAGTTTCTCCGCGAGTTCACGCAGACGGTTGGAATTGGAACTCGAGGGCGAACCGACCACGAGCACGCGATCGCAACGCTCGGCAAGGCGTTTGACTGCATCCTGCCGGTTCTGCGTGGCGTAGCAGATGTCGTCCTTGCGCGGACCGCGGATGCGCGGGAAGCGCGCGCGCAAGGCTTCGACGATCGCGTCGGTGTCGTCGACCGAAAGCGTCGTCTGCGTAACATACGCGAGCCGCGCGGGATCACGCGGCACCAGCCGGGCCACATCGTCGAGCGTTTCGACCAGATAGATGGCACCGCCCGCACCACGATACTGACCCATGGTGCCCTCGACCTCCGGATGCCCGCGGTGGCCGATCAGGATGACCTCGACCCCCTGCGCGGCGAGCCCGGCGACCTCCAGATGCACCTTCGTGACCAGCGGGCAGGTCGCGTCGAACACGCGCAGGTCGCGCAGGTCTGCTTCTTCGCGCACCTGCTGCGAAACACCATGCGCGGAGAAGATCACCGTGGCGCCGGCCGGCACCTCGGCAATCTCGTCGACGAATACCGCGCCGCGCCCGCGCAGGTCTTCGACCACGAAGCGGTTGTGCACGACCTCGTGACGCACATAGATCGGCGCACCGAAGGATTCCAGCGCGCGCTCGACGATATCGATTGCGCGGTCGACCCCGGCGCAAAAACCGCGCGGATTCGCAAGCAAAATCTGCATCGTTACGACGATACCGCCGGGCCCGCCACCGCTTCAAGCGGGCGGGCGAACCCCGAGTACTTCGACGGTCAGCACCAGGTCATGCCCGGCCAGCGGGTGATTGAAGTCGACCGAGACCTGCTCGGCATCGATTGCGACGATGCGCCCGGGCGTCGTGCTGCCGCCGGGGGTGGCGAACTCGAGGATCACGCCCTCCTCGAGCTGGCCTTCGGCGAAATCCGCGCGCGCGAGCACGTGCACGAGGTCGGGATCGGGCCAGCCGAAGGCGGCCTCGAAGGGAACGAAGATCTGCTCGCGCTGGCCTTGCGCAAGCCCGCGCAGGGCACGCTCGATCGGCTCGGCAAACGTGCCGTCACCGAGCGTGAACTCGAACGGCTCGCCGCCGAAGCTGGACTCCACGACCTCGCCGTTGCCCAGCGCGAGTTCCAGGTGCATGCGCACGCGGCTGCCGGCGCGGATGGTGGGGACGTCCGTCGGTTCTGACACGGATTGCGGAGTTTGATGTGAATCGCCGGGTATGCACGCCGGCGCTGCCGCTCAGTCGCGGCGCCAGTAGACCTCGCCGCCGTCGAGCCGCGCACAGATGCGTGCGGCCACGAACAGCCAGTCCGAAAGGCGATTGAGGTAACGGGCGCCACCACGCGGTGCGGTGTCGCCGAGCGCCAGCACACAACGCTCCGCGCGGCGGCAGGTCGCCCGCGCCACGTGCAGACGCGCCGCCGCATCGCCACCGCCCGGCAGGATAAACTCCTTGAGCGGCGGAAGACCGGCGTTCATGTCGTCGATGGCGCGTTCCAGCGCCGCGACATGCTCATCGCCCAGCGTGTCCTGCCCCGGCAGCGCGAGGTCCGCGCCGAGATCGAACAGGCGGTGCTGGAGCCTGCGCAACTGATCGCGCAGTGCGGCGCCGAGCGCGCTGGCGGCCAGCGCGAGCCCGAGCGTGGAATTCAGCTCGTCGACCGCGCCGATGGCTTCGATGCGCGCGTCGGTCTTTTCCAGGCGCGTGCCATTGGCGAGGCCGGTCGTGCCATCGTCGCCGGTGCGGGTGTAGATGCGGGTCAGTCGGTTTCCCATCGCGCGCGGACTATACCCTAACGGAAGCCCTGATCAATCCGTCCCGGATTGCCAGGTCCACGAAAACGAAAAAGCGTGGTTTTTCGTCTTCTTGCATTTCTGCTGGCCAGAACGCCAGCAGAAATGGCGGCACCTCCCTGTGCCGC
>JAGRGH010000043.1 GCA_020445605.1 Chromatiales bacterium | reverse complement strand
TTGAACCGCCCCGGGTTTTGAGGAGGCTTCAACTCTTGAGAGAATGGAGCCATGAAGAAGTCAAACCAGTATTCACCTGAGGTCCGTGAGCGTTCGGTTCGGATGGTACAGGAGCATCGCGGCGAGTATCCGTCGCTGTGGGCGCCGTGGAGTCGATCGCCCCGAAGATCGGCTGCGCGTCACAGACCCTGCTGGATTGGGTCAAGCGGGCGGAGGTCGACGCCGGTAAGCGGCCGGGGACGACCACCGCGGAGGCGCAGCGCATCAAGGAACTGGAACGCGAGAACAAGGAACTGCGGCGTGCCAACGACATCCTGCGCACGGCCAGCGCTTTTTTCGCGCAGGCGGAGCTCGACCGCAAACTGAAGTCCTGAACGCGTACATCGACCAGCACCGGGATACCTACGGGGTCGAGCCGATCTGCAAGGTGTTGCAGGTTGCCCCGTCGGCTTGCCGGCGCCACGCGGCCCGGCAGCGCAACCCGGAACTGCGCAGCGCCAGGGCGAAGAGTGATGACCTGTTGATGCCGCACATCGAGCGTGTCTGGCACGCCAACATGCAGGCCTACGGTGCCGAGAAGGTCTGGAAGCAGATGAACCGCGAGGACATTGCGGTGGCGCGTTGTACCGTGGAACGGCTCATGCGCCGTCTGGGGCTGGAGGGCGTGCGCCGTGGCAAGCGTGTTCGCACCACTGTGCCTGATCCGTCGGCGCCTTGCCCGCTGGATCGGGTCAACCGGCAGTTCAAGTCCGATCGGCCCAACCAGCTCTGGGTGTCGGATTTCACGTACGTATCGACCTGGCAGGGTTGGCTGTACGTGGCTTTCGTCATCGACGTGTTTGCGCGACGCATTGTGGGTTGGCGTGTCAGCACCACCATGACCACTGACTTCGTGCTCGACGCGCTGGAACAGGCGCTGTACGACCGGCAGCCCGATCCCGGCGACGCTCTGATCCATCACAGCGACAGGGGCTCGCAATACGTCTCCATACGCTACAGCGAGCGACTGGCCGAGGCCGGCATTGCACCATCGGTCGGCAGCAAGGGCGATAGCTACGATAACGCCTTGGCCGAGACGATCAATGGCCTGTACAAGGCCGAGCTGATCCATCGCCGGGGTCCGTGGAAGACGCGTGAATCCGTGGAGCTGGCAACCTTGGAATGGGTCTCCTGGTTTAACCACCAGCGGCTGATGGGACCACTGGGTCATATACCTCCAGCAGAAGCTGAGGCAAACTACTACACGCAACTCAACCGTCAGGCCGCGATGGCGGCGTGACTTAAACCAAACAGCCTCCGCGATACCCGGGGCGGTTCA
>JAGRGH010000042.1 GCA_020445605.1 Chromatiales bacterium | reverse complement strand
GCGCTCGAGTATGCGCATCAGCCAGGGGTCGAAGCGGTTGATCTGCGGCATCGCGGAAATGTCTCCAAACACACGGCCGACATAGTTGGGTTCCTCCATGAGCCGTGCGAACAGCTCGAAATTCGCAAGCCTGCCGCCACCGCGGAAACGGTCGATGTCCTCGCCCACGCCCTGCGAGCCGCAGTGCGCGACGATCACCCGCACGCCGCGGTCCAGCGCCCGACGCAGTCGCAGCGGATTGCCGAGCGCCTGCAGATCGCCGGCATCGACGGCATGCTCGTCGCCGGCATGCGAGATCAGCGGCAGTCCGCTGGCCGCCAGCAGTTCATAGAAGGCATCGCATTGCGCAGATGCTGGATCGATCCCCATCGCCGGTGGCAGCCACTTGATTGCGCGTGCGCCGCCGTCGATCGCCGCCTGCAACCGTTCGATGGCGTCCAGCCGGTAGGGATGAATCGACGCCACCCATTCGAAGCGGTCGGGTCGCCGGGCGGCGACCTGCCGCGCATAGGCGTTCGGCACATGCAGGGTGCTGCGCGCCGGGTCCGGTTCGCCGGATTCATCGCAGAACCAGTCAAACGCAAACAGCATCAGTTTCGTGCCGCGCGGCAGGTCGTCGGCCATGCGCGCAAGATTCGCCGCATACTGATCTTCCGCGCCCGCGTCGTCGGTCACGCAGGCGGCGTTCAGATAAAATGCGAACTGTGCGCGCTTCAGCGGATTCAGGCCACCGCGCATGGCCGGGTTCACATAGGTGCCGTGCCCGCCAAGACCATTGCCGATGAGATGCACGTGCATGTCGCGCACGCGTTCCGGCGCGATGCCGTTCCAGGCGGCACGGAGCAGCGGATGTTCACGCAGATGCGGCGGCAGCGGAACGCCTGCACAGCGATTCCGCCAGGCGTCATCCGGCCAGTGCCGGCGTGCGGCCCACCAGCCGCCGAGGCCGAGCACACCCAGGGTCGCCAACGCCGTCCTTCTTTTCACGCGCAGTAATCCGGAGAGGTCTTTGCGGTCTGAAACTGAACTGTCAGCCGGGGCGCCGTCGTCGAATGCCTGCACCGCGACGCCGGATGCAGTGTATCGCATCGCCCGCGGGGCTCACTGATGCTCGCACGACTGCGCGAACTGCTCGTACGCATGGACGCGGCGGAGAGCGAGTCCGAACCGGATCTCGCCCTGGTCGTGGCGACGCTGCTGGTGGAACTCGCGCGCGCCGACGACGAATTCAGCCGCACGGAGCGCGACTCCATCGTCACCATGCTGGCGCGGCAATTCGAACTCGACACGGGCGCCGCGCGCGAACTGCTGGATGCGGCACGCCGGCAGGCCGACCATGCAACCTCGCTGCATCCGCTCACGACCCGCATCCATGCCGAATACACGCCAGAACGCAAACGCGGCGTGCTGGACATGCTCTGGGATGTTGCGGCGGCCGACGGTGTGATAGATGCGCACGAGGAGCATCTCGTACGCAAGATTGCCGAACTCCTGTATGTGCCGCTCGGCGTGTTCACGCAATCGCGGGCGGCCGCGCGCGCACGGCACGGCCTCGAATGACGGCCACTTCGTTTGCTTGCGCACCGGCCTGGCGGCGCCTCATGGCCATGCTGTACGACACGCTGCTCGTCGTCGCGCTGGTGCTGATCGCCACCTTTGTAGTGGTCCTCGCCCGCGGCCTCGAACCGGTGCCGCCGGCCAATCCATGGATGCAGGGCTACCTGTTTGCCGTGGTGAGTCTGTTCTTCCTCTGGTTCTGGACGCACGGCGGCCAGACCCTGGGCATGCGCGCATGGCGACTCAAGCTGCTGACCAATGACGGTCAGTTGATTGGTTACCCGGCCGCGGTCAAACGTCTGCTCGCGAGCCTGCTGTCGTGGGCAGTGCTGGCGCTGGGCTTCGCATGGATGTTCATCGACCGCGACCGGCGGGCCTGGCATGACATCATTGCCGGCACCCGTGTGGTGCTGGTCGCAAAATCGTGACTCAGGTACGGGTTTTCCAACAGGTTGTTGAAAAAGGCCCATCCATGGCCTCTGCAACGTCGCAACCGAAAAGCGTGGTTTTCGGTGGCTCACGAAGGTCAAACACTTGCAGGTTCGATTTTCGGGCGAGACGTCCTTGTCTCGCTAACGCGCGCGCACCAGGAACACGCCGGCGACGGCGAGGATTGCTAGCGTTGGCAGGCTCGCCGCAGCCAGCGGGTTGACGGAGTACACCAGGCCCACCTGGCTCAGCGCACGACTTCCCAGATAGAAGCCGATCCCCGTCAGCACGCCGAGGAAGATCCGCTGGCCGATCGATGTCGAGCGCGGATTGCCATAAAAGACAAACGGCAGGGCGACGATCATCAGCACCAGCACGTTCAGCGGATTGACGATCCGCGTCCAGAAGCCGTGCTCGATCTCCGTGGCGCGCTGCCCATTCGAGCGCAGGAAGTCCGCGTAGCGATACAGCTCCCAGATCGGCAGCAAATCGGGTGAAACGACCACGACACTGAGGATTTCCGGATCGAGCACCGAGGCCCAGGCCGCGCGCTCGATACGCTTGACCGAAACGCCGTCGTCGCTGATCTGGCTCTGCTCCAGATCGTGCAGGATCCACTGGCCGGCCTCGTAATCGGCCGACGCCGCGCGCGTCGCCACGCGCAGATGTCCCTGTTCGTTGAGTTCGTAGAAGTAGATGTCGGTCAGCTGTCGACCGCCGACGACCTTGCGGATGTTCAGAAACGCATTGCCATCGCGCGTCCAGAAGCCCTGGTCGGTACGCAGCGTCACGAGCCCGGTACGCGCGGCTGCGCGCATGCGTTCACCGTACTGGCTGGTCACGGGCGCAATGGCCTCGCCGATGATCACGACCAGCAGCGCGGCGATGATTCCCACGGCCAGCACCGGAATCGTGATGCGTGCAATCGAAACGCCGGCCGCTCGCATGGCAACCGTCTCGTAGCTGCGCGCAAGCATGCCCATCCCGATCAGGGTGCCAATCAGTGCGGCGCTCGGAAACAGCTCGTAGAGCACCTTCGGGATGCGCAGGGCCACGAACCAGAGCGCATGGTGCAACTGGTAACCCCCGCCGACATCACCGACCGCGCGAATCAGCTCCAGGAACATGATCAGCGCCAGCAGCGCCGCCATGGCCACAACGATGCCGAGCGCGACACTGCGCGCGAGATAGCGGTCCAGCCGGGTCACCGCCGCACCCTTCGCAGACGCAGCCAGCGCGGATCGAGCGCAAGCAGCGCGCCGATGGCGATCAGCAGATGCACCCACCACAGTCCCAGCCAGCCCGGGATGACCTCCTGGCTCAGCCAGCGCGCACCGATGGTCGTCAGGTTCGAATACAGCACATAGACCGCAAGCGCGATCAGCATGCGCCCATGGACGTTTCCGCGCGGTGGCACGCGCGCGATCGGCAGCGCCGCCAGCAGGAGCACCGGCAGGGCGAACACGCTCGCGAGTCGCCGGTGCCACTCACCGCGCGCGGCCGGATCATCGCTCTCCCAAAGAGTCAACGACGGCGTGCCCGCGGTACTGGCATCGGCGCTGGACGGATCGGTCGCCGCGAAGTACAACTGATAGCGTGCGAACTTCGCCACTTCATAATCCGCGCGTCCGGCCTCTCCGACGTAGCGCGCGCCGTCGAGCAACACGAGCGACTTCGCGGCCGATTCCGGGTCGGTCTCGATCAGTCCCTCACGCGCGGTGACGATCTCGGTGTTGGTGCCCAGCTGGCGTTGAAAGAACAGGTTCTGCAGGTGACCCACCTCGTCGCGACCACCGACGAAATACACGGTGCGCCCGTGGTTGAACTCCGCGAAGCGGCCGATGATCAGGCCCAACACATCCACGCTCTCGCGTTGCGCGCGCTTGGTCTGATGCACCCAGCGTTCGGCCCAGGGCGACACCTCCAGCGACAAGTACGCCGCGACCGGCAGCAATACCAGCGCAATCAGCGCCAGGGTGCGCACAACGCGCAGCGGGCCGATGCCGGCCGCCGCCAGCGCGACCATCTCGTGTTCGCGGTACATGCGCGCCAGTGCATACACCGCCGCGGCGAACAATCCGCCCGGCACCACCAGCGAGAGGTAACTGAGAGTCTGGACACCGAGGAATTGCAGCACCAGCGTGCTGGCGATCTCGCCGGATGCAGCCTTGTCGATGTAGCGAACGAACTGCTGGGCGATCAGCACCATCAGGACGACGGCCGTCACCCCGCCCAGGATGCGCAGGATCTCGCCCAGAAACAGGCGGTCGACGACCGGCAGTCTCATGCGAGACGGACCGGTCGTGGCGTGGTGTGGCGAAGCGTGGGCCGTAGCAAGCGCGTCATCCGCGCCGCGGCTTTACGGCGCAGGATCTTCGAGCGGAGGGCGCCCGTCGTAAATGAGAAAATCACGCCGTTGCAGGTAGGCGTCGCGCACGAACTGATAACGGTCCAGCGCCGCCTCTTCGAGCACGCGCGACAGGCGCAGCGCGTCGGCGCGCTGATCGACCGACCGCAAGGCCACGAGCCCGTACTTCCACTCCGGCCCCTCAATGTAGTAGACCGGGTTCGTGACGGTGTCCACGACCAGGCCAGCGGTGTCACGCACCGTACTCGGCCCGAGCAGTGGCAACACCACATAGGCACCCTCGCCCATGCCCCAGGCGCCCAGCGTCTGACCAAAGTCCTCGTCGTGTTTCTCGAAACCCATGTCGGTGGCGACATCGAACAGGCCGAGCAGACCCAGCGTCGAGTTGATCGCGAGCCGCGCCGCGTCGGAGCCCGCCTGGCTCAGCTTGAGCTGCAACAGGTCGTTGATCACAACGACGATGTCGTTGAGGTTCGAGAAGAAGTTCGTGATGCTGCGGTCGACGGCGGCCGGCACGACGTTTTGATAGCCCTTCGCGACCGGCTTGAGGATTGCGCGATCCACCGAATCGTTGAACTCGAACATCGCGCGGTTGTAGCCCTCGAGCGGGTCTTCCGGCGAGGTGGTCGCGCAGCCGCCGAGCGCAGCAAGTGCGAGCAACAGAACGATCTTGCGTAGATACAGCTGAAAGGCGTCCATCTGTGGGGTTCCGTCGCGCGGCGTCTGCCGCGGGTGCAGTGATAAAGCGCGCATGTTATCACGCATAAAACCGCGCTCGTAAGCGCACTCGCTCGCGACATCGCGTGATGGATCGCGCGCTGAATCCCGGGCTCTGAACCGGGGCAGACAGCCCGGACCGGCGGCGGTATCCTTGCCGTCCCTCTTCAGCCTGAACGGCGGCACTCGCGCCCATGACCGATTCGACTCCCGGCGTGATCTCCGATCGCTTTCGCGGCTATCTGCCGGTCGTCGTGGACGTGGAAACCGGCGGCTTCGATGCATCGACCGACGCGCTGCTCGAACTCGCTGCAGTGCTGATCGAGGTCGACGATCAAGGCATGCTGCTGCGTGGCGAGACCATCGCGAGCCACGTCGAGCCGTTCCCGGGTGCACGGCTCGACCCCGCGGCGCTGAAGTTCAACGGCATCGACCCGGACCATCCGTTCCGGCTGGCGCGGCCCGAGCGCGCGGCGCTCGAGCATGTGCTCGGCGCGGTACGCAGGGCGGTCAAGCGTCACGGCTGCACGCGCGCGATCCTGGTCGGCCACAACCCGTCGTTTGATCAGGGGTTCGTGCGTGCCGCGGTCGCCCGCTGCCACTTCAAGCGCGATCCGTTTCACCCGTTCAGCAGCTTCGACACCGCGACCCTGGGTGGCCTCGCCTACGGCCAGACCGTGCTGGCGCGCGCCGTACAGGCGGCCGGATTCGGCTGGGATGAAGCCGAGGCACACTCGGCGATCTATGACGCCGAGCGCACCGCGGACCTGTTCTGCCGGATCGTCAACACCTGGCGGACCGCGGTCGGACCGGTTTCATCGGCCGCGACCGCCGAGTAGCTCAGGCCGAAGCCGCCTTTGGACCGCCCGGGGCGGCCGCCTTGCCGGCCATCGCCTGCAACTCACCGTTCTGGAACAGCTCCAGCGTGATGTCGCAGCCGCCGATCAGTTCGCCGTCGATGTAGATCTGCGGAAAGGTCGGCCAGTTCTGGTAGCGCGGCAGGTTCTCGAAGACCTCCGGGTCGGCCAGCACGTTCAGATAGCCGAACTCGACCCCACACTGCATCAGGGCCTGGGCCGCACGGCTCGAGAAGCCGCACTGCGGAAAATGCGGGGTGCCCTTCATGAAGATCATGATCGGGTTGTCCTTGACCATCGTATCGATGCGCTGCATCACATCCACGTTCTTACCTCACTGGAAATCGGGCAGGCCGGTGCGCGATGCGCTGAGGCATTTCTCGATGCCACCGGCCACGGAAGCTCGGGGCTCGCGGGTTGGGCGCGAGTCGCTTGGACGGCCGTAGTTTGGGCCGTGGCCGGACGCATTCAAGCCGGATCGACGACCCGCTGCAACCACAATTCCAGTGCGGCCAATTGCCAGAGCTTGGAACCGCGAATGCGGGTCAGGTGCCGATCAGGCTCGGCGAGCATCCGATCCACGTACGCACGCCGGTAGAGACCTCGCTCGCGGGCAGCGTCGGAGTCCAGCACCGCACGCATGAAATCGAGGAACGGACCGCGCACGAACTTCAGGGCCGGAACCGGAAAATAGCCCTTGGGCCGGTCGATCACGGCGTCCGGCAGGCGTCCGCGCGCGATGGCCTTGAGCACCGGCTTGCCGATGCCGAGCTTCATGGACGGCGGCATCGCGGCGGCGAGTTCGACCAGCCTGTGATCCAGAAACGGCACACGCGCCTCCAGGCCCCAAGCCATGGTCATGTTGTCCACCCGCTTCACCGGGTCGTCCACGATAAGGGTCGTCACGTCGTAGGCGAACACCCGGTCCATGAACTCGTCCGCATCGACCGCATCGAGACCGGCGGCGACCGCCGCGCCGGTGTAGTCCGGCCCGGCATACCCGGGCGCGAGCAGCTCCAGCAGTTCGGCGTGATCACGGTCGAAATAATGCTGCGCGAAGCGCGGCAGCGGCGACAGGTGTTCAGCCTGCGCCATCTGCGGATACCAGAAATAGCCGCCGAACACCTCGTCGGCGCCCTGCCCGCTCTGTACCACACGCACCTCGCGCGAAACCCGTTCGGCGAGCAGATAGAACGCCACGGCATCCTGTCCGAACATCGGCTCGGCCATCTGTGCAACGGCCTCGGGCAGGCGCTCCAGAACCTCGGAATTCGGGATGCGGATGCGCTGGTGGCGCGTGGCATAGCGCTCGGCCACCGGGTCCGAGAACTCGAATTCGCTGCCGCTTTCCTCCGGGGTGTCTTCAAAGCCGATCGAAAACGTGCGCAGATCGCTGGCGCCGGCCTCCGCCGCCAGTGCGACGAGCAGGCTCGAATCGAGCCCGCCGGACAGCAGAATCCCGACCGGCACATCGGCGATTGCAAGCCGCAGACGGACCGCCTCCTTCAGGGCGTCGTGAATCGCATCCACCCACTCGATGACACCCCGCCCGGGGTGCGTGCGCCGCGCGCGCAGCGACCAGTAGCGCCGTGTCGTGACGCGACCGTCCGGCGTGCAGCTCAGGCTCGTGCCGGGCTCGAGCTTGCGCACGGCGGCGAGCACGGTGCGCGGTGCGGGCACCACGCCGTGCAGCGTGAACTGATGGTGCAGCGCGATCGGGTCGAGCGTCCTGGCGACCCCGCCGCCCGCCAGCAGCGCCTGGATGTTCGAGGCGAAACGCAGGCGCGCGCCGTCGCGCGTGAAATACAAAGGCTTGATGCCGAGCCGGTCGCGCGCGAGAAACAGCTCGCGCCGCTGACCGTCCCAGATCGCGAACGCGAACATCCCGTGCAGACGGTCGACACAGCTCTCGTCCCATTCGATCCAGGCGCGCAGGATCACCTCGGTGTCGCCGTCCGAGACGAAGCGATGTCCGCGGGCGATCAGCTCCGCCCGCAGTTCGGGATAGTTGTAGATGGTGCCGTTGAACACCAGCGCGACGTCGCGCTCGACCTCGCGCATCGGCTGGTGGCCGCGCGCCGAGAGGTCGATGATCGCGAGCCGCCGGTGGCCGAGCCCGATCGGCCCGTCGGCATAGGTGCCTGAATCGTTCGGACCGCGCCGCGCCAGCGGTTCCAGCATGGACTCGATCCGTTGTGCGGCAACGGGCGCCCCGTCGAACCGCAGCTCGCCGCACAGACCGCACATCAGCGATGCCCCGAGCCGCCGAACCCGCCGCCGCCCGGCGTTTCGATCGTCAACCGGTCACCGGGTTTGAGTGTCAGTTCAACCTTGCCCGGCAGATCCCGTCCATTCAGCCGGTTGCGACCCGGGCGACCCGGCGCCCCACCATCGAGGCCCCAGGGCGAATGCCGTCGACGCTCGCTCAGGACCGTGGCCTGCATCGGCGCCAGTGCCTCGAACTCCCGCACGACGCCATCGCCGCCGCGCCGTGCGCCGGCACCGCCGGAGCCCTCGCGCAGCGCATAGCGCGTCACCCGCAGCGGGTAAGAGGATTCCAGCACCTCGACCGGCGTGTTGAGGGTGTTGGTCATGTGCGTCTGTACAGCCGACAGGCCGCCGCCAGCGGGTCCGGCGCCCATTCCGCCGGCGATGGTCTCGTAATACGCCCAGCGCGGTTCGGTACGGCTGCCCAGCGCGAGATTGTTCATGGTGCCCTGGCTGGCGGCCGGGATACGCCCGGGCAGCGCCCGCGCGGCGGCGCCGAGCAACGCGTCGACGATGCGCGAGGAGGTCTCGACGTTGCCGGCCGCGACCGCGGCAGGTCGTGCTGCATCCACCAGCGAGCCGGGCACGGTGACCAGTTCGATCGGCGCGAACAGGCCGGCGCAGGCCGGTGCCTGCTCCGGCAGCAGGCAGCGGAAAACGTAGTAGACCGCGGCCGCGGTCACGGGTCGCGGACAGTTCACGTTGCCCGCGACCTGGGCCGCCGTGCCGGTAAAGTCGACCCGGACCCGACCGCCATCGAACTCCAGCGTCACGGCGATGGCCAGATCGCAGCTGCCCTGCCCGTCGTCGTCGAGCCGGTCGACGAACGCATACCGCCCGGGCGGGAACCGCAGGAACTCGGCCCGTGCGAGCCGCTCGGCATAGGCGTTCAGTTCGTCGAGATCCCGCTCGAAGGCGCCGAACCCGATGCCCGCAAGCCAGGACTCGAGCCGTTTGATGCCGGCGCGGTTTGCGCTGATCTGCGCGCTGAAGTCCCCGCGCGCACCCTCCGGTTGGGCGAGGTCCGCGCAGAGCTCCGACAGGAAGCGATCCTCCAGCCGCCCCGCGTCGATCAACAGGCGCGGCGCAATCACGCGCCCTTCGTCCTCGAGGCGGGTCGAAATCGGCATCGAGCCCGGTGCCTCGGCGCCGATATCCGCATGGTGCGCGCGATTGGCGACGAAGGCCGCCAGCCGTCCGCCGGTGAACACCGGTGCGATCAATGTGACATCCGGCAGGTGCGTGCCGCCGAGGTACGGGTCGTTGACGATCAGCTGATCGCCGGGCTGCCAGTCGCGCACCCGGACCAGATCGCGCATCGCGTAGGCCATGCTGCCCAGATGCACCGGAATGTGGGCGGCCTGAGCGCCGAGCCGTCCGTCCGCGCCGAACACGGCGCAGGAAAAATCCAGCCGGTCGCGGATATTCGGCGAGAACGCGCTGCGTCGCAGCACCGCGCCCATCTCGTCGCAGATCGCAGATATACGGCTTGCGAACAGGCCCAGTTCTATCGCGTTCATGGCTGGAGCGGCCGCCCGTTGGTAATTTCCAATTCCAGTAATTACTGATTAAAATGCTCGGAGTTTACGCGCCGGCCCCCGGCGCGTGCGCTTTTCCAACACCTTTGCCAATGCCACGGGGAGACTCGCGCACCATGAATCCACTGGACACCGTCGGCGGCACGATCATCGCAGGCTTCGTGCTCGCGATCATCATCGCCGTGATTCTCTGAATCTGGCCACACCGCATCATCGGCACCGGCGCCAGGCCCGTTCGGCTGTAGCGCCACGCCACTGACCCAATACAAAACGAACTCTCAGGAGACCCCACGATGACCTTCAACCTCTGGTCGCTCGAGGTCTGGTTCCACGTCCTGGCCGGGATCACGTGGATCGGATTGCTCTATTACTTCAATTTCGTGCAGGTACCCGCCCTCGGTGCGGCGCTGGCCGACAAGGGTGGCCCCGGTGGCGCCGGCATCACGAAGTATGTCGCCCCGCGCGCGCTGCTCTGGTTCCGCTGGGGCGCGGTTGTCACCTGGCTGACCGGCGCCGCCGCACTCGAAACCATGGGGGTCGGCTTCCTGAACGCGTTCCTGCTGAAGTCCGGGGCTCAAGTGATCGGCGTTGGCGCCTGGCTCGGCACGATCATGCTGTTCAATGTCTGGGTGCTGATCTGGCCGAACCAGAAAAAGCTGCTCGGCATCGTCCAGGCCAGCGACGCGGAGAAGGCCAAGGCCAAGCGGGTCGCCTTCCTCGCCTCGCGCACGAACACGATGCTGTCGATCCCGATGCTGATGTGCATGGTCGGGCACGGGCACGGTCTGCCGTTCTGACGGCCGTCCGGCGATCGCCGGATCGCCAAGAAAAAGCCCGGCCCCGGCCGGGCTTTTTCGTTTTTCGCGCTGACGGTTTCCGGAATCCGTAATTTGGCGCTTCCCGCGCGTTCGTGGTAGCTTTTTGCGAACTGATTGACTGCCGGGGCAGCCCAAGGGCTGCCTTTTTGTTTTGGGGACTGCACCGCCATGAAGCAAGCTGAGAATTCGCCTGGCTCGGCCCTGATTCCGACCTACAGACGCCAGGAAGTCGCGTTCGAGCGCGGTGCCGGCGCGTGGCTTACGGCTACCGACGGCAGGCGCTATCTGGATGCCCTGTCCGGGGTTGCGGTGTGCGGACTCGGGCATGCGCACCCGACCGTCAGTCGCGCGATCGCGGAGCAGGCCGCCACCCTCGTGCACACGTCGAACCTGTACCGGATTCCCTTGCAGGAACAGCTCGGCGCGCGGCTGTGTGCCGCCTCGGGCATGTCGCAGGCGTTTTTCTGCAATTCGGGTGCCGAGGCCAACGAGGCCGCAATCAAGATCGCGCGCCGTTACGGCCACGGCCGCGGCATCGAACTGCCGCAGATCGTCGTCATGGATGGCAGTTTTCACGGCCGCACACTCGCTACGCTCTCGGCGACCGGCAACCGCAAGGTCCAGGCCGGGTTCGAGCCGCTGGTGCAGGGGTTCGTGCGAGCACCGTACGGCGATGCTGCCGCCGTGCGGCATATCGCCGCGACGAATCCGAACATCGTCGCAGTGCTGGTGGAGCCCGTTCAGGGAGAGGGCGGCGTGAAAGTGCCGCCGGCCGGTTATCTGTCCGAGATTGCCGCGCTGTGCGCCGAGCACGAATGGCTGCTCATGCTCGACGAGGTGCAGACCGGTATCGGCAGAACCGGCACCCTGTTTGCGTTCCAGCACGAGGATTTCACGCCCGATGTCATGACGCTCGCGAAGGGTCTCGGCAACGGCATGCCGATCGGTGCCTGCCTGGTGTCCGGGCGCGCCGTGGGCGTGCTTGGCGCCGGATCGCACGGCTCGACTTTTGGCGGCAACCCGCTCGCCTGTCGCGCGGCGCTGGCGGTACTCGACGTCTTGCAGGCCGATCAACTTCCGGCCCGTGCGGCCGAACTTGGCCAGCGCATGCGCTCGGCGTTTGCCGGGCGTCTGGCCGGGCAGCCCGGCGTGCGCGAGGTTCGCGGACAAGGCCTGATGATCGGCATCGAACTCGACCGTCCGTGCACCGAGCTCGTCGGGCTCGCACTGGATCAGGGCCTGCTGATCAATGTCACGGCCGATCGTGTGGTCCGGCTGTTGCCGCCGCTGATCCTCAGTGACGCCGAGGCCGAACAGATTGTGACCACCGTATCCGGACTGGTCACAGACTTTCTGCGCGAGGCTTCCGCGGCCTGAGCCCGGCCCGTGACCCAGCACTTCCTCTCGCTCCTCGACCTTGCGCCGGACGTGCTCGGCGCACTGGTGCAGCGCGCGGGCGAGCTCAAACGCATGCAGCGTGCGGGCGAGACCTATCGCCCCCTCATCGGACGGGTGCTGGCGATGGTGTTCGAGAAGTCCTCGACCCGCACACGCGTGAGCTTTGAATCCGCGATGGCACAGTTCGGCGGGCATGCGCTGTTCCTTTCGCCACGCGACACCCAGCTCGGGCGCGGCGAGCCGGTCGCCGACACCGCGCGGGTGCTGTCGTCGATGACTGACGCGATCATGGTGCGCACCTTCGAGCATGCGAAACTCGAGGAATTCGCAGCGCATTCCAGCGTGCCTGTGATCAACGGGCTGACCGACCGCTACCATCCCTGTCAGCTGCTCGCCGATATGCAGACCTGGTGTGAACTGCGCGGCCCCATCGCCGGGCATACGGTCGCCTGGATCGGCGATGGCAACAACATGTGCCACTCCTACATCAACGCCGCCACGCAGTTCGGATTCGACCTGCGCATGGCGTGCCCGCCGGGTTTCGAACCGGATCCGGCAATCGTCGCGAGCGCGACGTCGGCATGTCTGTGTGATTCCGTTCAGGAAGCCGCATCCGGGGCCGACCTGGTCGTCACCGACGTCTGGGCCAGCATGGGCCAGGAAGACGAACAGGCCGAGCGCCGGCGCGCATTCGCACCCTACCGGGTCGACGCATCCGTGATGCGCCTCGCAGCCGCCGGCGCGCTGTTCATGCACTGTCTGCCGGCGCACCGCGACGAGGAAGTCGCCGCCGAGGTCATCGACGGCCCGCAAAGTGCGGTGTGGATCGAGGCCGAGAACCGGCTGCACGCCCAGAAGGCGCTGCTCGAATACCTGCTCACCTGAGCGCCGACCGGCGCCGGGTGCATCTGCCCCCCCCGAATCTGGAGACCCCATGCGACACAGGCTACTGGCCGCCACGATCTGCGCGCTGCTCGCCGCGGGGCAAGGCAGCGCCGCGACCCGCTACGTCACTGACGACTTCAAGGTTACTGTACGCAGCGGACCGAGCACCGAGCACCGCATCGTTCGCATGCTCGGCAGCGGAACCGCCGTGTCGTTGGACGCGCAGGCCGAACAGGACGGCTACGTGCGGATCAGCACGCCGGACGGCAAGGAAGGCTGGATCCTGAGCCATCAGCTGATGGAACAGCCGAGCGCGCGCGACCGGCTCGCGGCGTCCCAGCAGCGTTTCGACAACGCCGACGCCCGCATTCGTGCCGCAGAGCAGAAACAGGCCGATCTCCAAGCCGAGGCGAGCGCCCTGCGAAGCCAGAGTGATCAGTTGCAGAACGAAAAGGCGCGGGTACAGGCGGAACTCGCGGAACTCAAGGCCACCGCCGAGAACGCGCTGGCCATCGCCGCTGAACGCGACCGCCTGCGCGGCGAGGTGGCTGCGCTCGAGGAGACGACCGCGCGTGCGAATGCCGCGCGCGACGCCTTGGCGGATGCCACCGAACAGCGCTGGTTTCTGGTTGGGGGCGGGGTCCTGGGCGCCGGCATCCTGCTCGGACTGCTGCTACCCAACCTACGAAAAAAGCGCCGCGAAAGCTGGGATCGGCTGTAAAAAAACCTTTACACCCGATCTTGCAGACACAAAAAAGCCGGTCGCTATTGCGGACCGGCTTTTTTTTCGTACCCCGGCGCTGCGGCCGAGGCGGCGAAGACAGGTTCGGCTAAGCGCCCTTGCTGCGGCGACGGTTTGCGCCCGCCATGGCGAGCAGTCCGAGACCGAACAGCCATACGCCAGCCGGCGCGGGGATGCCCGTCAGGTAAAAAGCCAGATCGAAGTCGCCGGCGCTGGTCCAAGGCCCGCCCAGCGTCGCCGGTCCCCGCAACGCAGTGCCACCCTGCTGGTAGGCAGTGGTTTCCCAAAAGATACCAACCGAATCTAGGAAAAAGGTAATCCAGTACGTGCCGGGCCCCAGCACCAGCGGTGCTGGCAAATCAAACGAGTATTCGTACTCCGGAAGGCCGAACGGGAATGCGCCGGTGGCCGTACGCTGGATGTTGGTACCGATATTCACGTCCAGCAACGTACCCGGGGCACCGGAACCTGTGTCCGCCCACACTGCGTAAAACAGTGCCCCGCTCCATTCCCCGCCCTCGATGGCCCAGAAGTGCGCATCGGTCAGGATCGTGGTGCGAGCGAACCGGAAATCATCCACGAACACGTCGCTACCGAAGTTCTCGACGCCGCCGGCGCCGTCCGGGCCGCCGTTGTGCCAGACCACGGTCGCCTGCGCCGCTGAGAAGCCAAACGAGGCTAGGGCGACGAGTGCCAAAATCCGCAGTGACTTCATCATGTTGCCTGGTATCCGGGGTCTGTGCGTGTTTCGTAAAGCAGATTAACTGAAAATAACGCTACTCGGCAATACAGTTTGCAAGATCAGTGCCATTTTGGATGGTTTCTCGAAAAATCAGCAGCTTGCGTGCTCAGGACCTGCATTCGCTCAAGGGAAAACCCGCGAAGTGTAAAAATTGCTTTACTCGCACTGCGCCTCAACCCGAACCGACACCCGGTTTTCCTGCGGCAACGATCTCCTGCCATAGACGGTCAGTGGTCTGCGCGGGCGCATCAAGCAGGTCGCGCCCCAACTCGATCCGATATCCGGAAAGCCGCTCGGCCGCTAGGAAAAGTTCCTTGCGTAAGCTTGCCCCCGTGCCCTCGGACCTGTCTGCGACCAGCATCGGGGACGACGCGTTGACGAGCAGCGCATAGCGCTCGGCCTGGTTCAGAACCGACACGATTCGGGTCGAAGCACGGTCCGAAATGCCGATCGCGACGATCGCGTCCACGCAACCCGTTTCCGCAAACCGTTGCGGCGAGCGTTCGCGCCGGACGACGAAACGATGACCACTTGGAACGGTTTCGTGTGCCAGCGCATCAATCCCGTCCAGATCGACCGCAGGCCTTTCACGGAGCCAGATATCCGGGCGCACGGTCGTGACCGTCCAGCCACCGCCACTGCGTTGAGTGAGAAAGACCATGTCGTCAGAAATGACTTGCCCGCCCGCATACTGCACGGCTAGTGCCAGAGTGGATTTGCCCGAACGAGTACTGGCCGGGGCAACGATGCAGACACCATTCTTTACAGCCGCCAGCGCGTGCAGTGGCACGTGGCCGCTGCGTATCAGGGCCATGGAAAGGGCGATATCCACGGCCTCGCTGCGACCATGCATGCCCGCATCGGGATCTTGGAGAATTGCCGTGATCAACCCGCCAGCCGACTGAACGACGCCGTCGCTGGCGGGCACGTTCAGTTTGGCCTCCGCGGTGGAGGAGAATCCCGCAGCCACGACCTCGACCAACGGGGCATTGCCCCAGAGATCACCGCCCCGCTGCAAGTCGTGGTGAGAGACGATTGACGACCAGCGCCGGGGCGGAAGTTCGGACCGGATTCTTACCGGAACCCCACAGATCCGCCACTGTTCGAAATCCTGGCCCATGAGCCAATCAGGGCGTTACTTTCCAGTCCGCGAGCAGCTGCTCACCGCCCCGGATAGACCAACCAGATCTGGAAACCCCGTCAAACCAATCACCCGCCTCGAATGCGGATAGATTACAGGGAACAGACGATGGGCAATCTCGCAACATTCAGCGAAGTCGCCAGTCACGACTCCGACGAGAATTGCAGGGAGGGGCGTTGCAGGCGCACGGCCTGCCGGCATAACCGTAGCTTAAATGCCGATCCGGATGTTGTTACTGGTATCAACCGCGCTGCCGCCGATACCACGCACCACCTGCTCGAGCGGATGGCGAGTAACTGCCGGCGGCGTGTAGCACTGGCGTTGGGGTTGTTCGTCCCGAACTTGACGCGCAGTCCGATCATCCTGCTTGGTCATGGCCACTGCTCCGAAGGAGAGTAAGAGTATCTCGAAAACTGATCAGGTTGGGGCCCCAGCGGGCCCGTCTGCCCTGTCATGAACCAATCCATCTATCAAGCCACGCTTCCGCACGAAGCAGCCGATACAAATGACGGTCAATCTGACCGAGAGTTTGGCATCGATCCACGGCGTGGTCAAGCTCGGTCCGGTTCAGCAAATCGAACTCGACGAGGCGCCAAGTCGACGTCGAACCAAGCCGTTCCAGAAAATCCGCACCGTGCCGCGCAACGGAATCGTGACGGGTCGCCGCGCGGCGTGCAGTGATCGCGGAGGGCAATCGGTTGCGCATGGTGCGCCGCAGCGCGCCCTTGTCCTGCCTACCAAAGAGCAGCAACTCGTCGGGCACCCGGAACGCATGATCGATCAACGCCTGATCCAGCAGGGGGCTGCGGGTTTGCAGCCCAAACCGGGCGGTCAGCTGCTCCACCAGGGCGTTGCCCTGGCCGGTTCCCCAGGCCTGAACGAGCGCCAACCGGAACGCACGCGCGTACCCGTGATGCCGCACCAGCCGGCGCAGCTGTGCCGCTGCGTCCAGGGCGACCTCGCGCGCCGATTCGGCCAGCCAGTCAATGGATCCGCGAACCGAGCGCCGCAGCCACATTCCGCTGCCCGGTGGCGCGACAATCGCGGCATAAAACCGGTGCGCGAGCAGCCGGGGAGAACGCAGGCGCGCATAGGGGTCCAGTCGACCAATCGTATCCAAAACAGCACTCAGCCAACGACCGGCCCGAAAGCGATCGGCGAGATAGTAGATGAAGCCGGTCAGGGTGAAATCTCCGCCCACGCCGTCCACCCAGTAGCGCACTCCATCGGCCTGTAACGCACGCGCCAGGACATCTACCTGGTAATCAGTTTGCGCGCCCGGGATGAAGTCAAGCCGGGAAAGTCGATCAAAGTACGCGGCCGGGCGTTCTTGACTCATGTCAATCATGCGTGATGGAACCCCAAGGCGCCCTGTCATGATCTCGATGTACTCGCGCTCATCGTTCGGCGCACCCGGAAACACCATCGAATACGTTCTGAGCGGCAAGCCAGCGTCGCCGGCAAATGCCCCGATTGTGGTCGAATCAAGCCCGCCACTAAGGCACAGTCCGGCCTCATCGTCGGGCCAATGCTCGCGCACGGCCGTGTCCAGCAGGCCAGTCAGCTGACTGCAAACCTGGTCGATCGAAACCGTGTGATCCGGCTCAGGCGGCTGCCAGTGCGCGGCAATTTCGCTGTAGCCGCTTGTCGCCCCGGCCACGGCGCCAAACACAGCCGGCGGTGGCACACGCAAAATCGGTCTAATCTCGGTGGCCACCGGGTCCAGTGTCTGTGAGTCCCCCCAGAGCCGCTCAATGAACGACTCGCGGTGAATTCGCACGGACAAACCCGGCAGCGCCGCGATCTGCGCCATCTCGCTGGCGAACGCCAGCGCGCCCCCGTGTTGCGCGAAATGAAGCGGCCGCAGTCCGTCAAGCGAACGCGTCCAGCGCACGCTTCGACGTTCCCGGTCCAGCAACACCAGCGCAAAACTGCCGTGAAATCTTTCCCATGCGGAGTCACCGAATGCGCACCATGCGTGCCACACCAACTCTGCGTCACTGTGCACGTCAGCGACGGCATGCAACTGGCGCCTCAGCTCTGTGGCACGTGTCAGGTAGCCATCGAGCGCGACACCTCCCGCGGCTTCCGAGTACAAGCTGGCGCCGTGCGACTGAACGCCCAGACACGCACCCGGCCATTCGGCGATCTTCAATGCCCCGCGCCCTGGCGCGACTTTCGCCATGCCACCCAGCCAGCTGCGACCGGGGCACCGCCCCGACTGGTCGATCACCGAAACAATCCCACCCATCGCCGATCTACGCGTGTCGGCCCTGAACAGACCCGGGAACGATCCGCACGTCGTCTGTGGTTTTTTTCCGCGACTTCATGGCGCCTGACAGCACCAGAAAAACGACTCGCCGAAATTCGCGAGCCCGACGGCGCTAGTGTAGTTCGGCGCTCTTGGAGGTACTTTCAGTGAGCCACAGTGCATCCAGATGCAAGGCTCGCCTGCGCAGGAATGGCCGTTCCCTTTCAAGCAGGCGCAACGCCGCAGATGGGCGCACTGTGGCGCACCCGAAGGGAGCCCCCCAAAAGCGCCAGCTCCGCGTTGCGGCCCTTGCCAAGGGGGGAGCCATTCGCTGCGCACCGCGCCTTGATCTGACACTTTTGGCGGGCTCTGAATGTGCCTCCAAGAGCGCCGCACTACACTAGACCTCGTCGGCACAGGAAGGCATGATTTCCGCGTGATGTTCAGACGCGGGCGCATTCCCGCGCGCGCGCGCTCAATTACAACAGCAACCCAACCACGCACAACCGGAACCCGTTGCATGAATGTTGATCTAGACAGCTTGCGCAGCCGCTTGACCGACGCCGCGCTGTCGATCACCGAGTTTCCCGACGGCAGCGGTGCGATTCTGGATATCGATGGACGGCAGGTCCTGACCCTGAACGAAACAGCGATGGCGATTGTAGGTGAGATAGCCGCTCACGACGTGACGAAGGCCGACCTGCTGGCGGCGGTTTGCGAGCGGTTCGACGCCACCGCAGATCAGGCGGAACACGACCTCGAGACATTTCTGACGCAATTGTCCGGACTGCTCGGCCAGGGCGAGCCACACACCTGACACCGGCCACCCGAAGAGCTTCCCGCGGCCGCGCAGCAAACCGCACCCGGTTACGCCCCGCGACCCGCACGCCTGAAGATCCTGTTCCAGCCGCGGAAGACCAGCGCCAGCGGCGGCAATCGCGTCGCAAGGTCGAGCGCACGGCGCGACAGCCCGCTGGTATTCAAGTGCGTGAGGAACAACCATGCCTGCGCTGCCCGTCCACGCCAGGACAGAATAGAAAACAGATGCACCTGCCAGCCAAGCCAGGCACGCAGGCCCCTCGGCACACCGAACTGCATGGTCTGGGTCTCGATATCGCTCGCCGCGATCCGGTTTCCGACATTGATTCCGCGAGCGGCGTGGCGATCGATCGACTTCCGCTCGGGTGAGTGAATCCCAAGCCAGCGCGCGTACGCCGCGCGCGTCAGCGCGACCATTCGATCCGGCGCGTCGCCACCACCGAACGCGGCGCCCTCGCCCCCTTGCCGACACAACAGTTCCAAGACATCGTAGCCCCACTTGCGCCGCAGCCAAGCGCTACGGGCGGCGTGTGTCGCCAGATACCGAAGGGCGTGATCACCCGCCGGCACCTGTACATGGACGCCGCCTGCCGAGACGCGGGCGACACTCTCGCGCTCCAGCAGACGACGTAGCGACGGCAGCGCGAGGTCGTCGATCTCCTCCGTTCTGAAATGGAGGTCAACCGCCAAGTCGCCCTGCGGCGATCTCACGCTCGCCTCCCTGCGGGTCCGCATGATCGCTGCACGCTGCCGGGGCTCAAACCACAGCGCTTCATCCGCCACCTGATAGCCGGCATCGCGCAAGACCTCAAGCGCGCGCGGAAAATCCTCGGGGTCCACCAGCACATCGAGATCCGTACCGGCACGCACGTTCGGATCTCCATACAACCAGGCCGACAGCGCCACGCCCTTGAGGCTGAGCCAGGGCAATGACGCTGCGTCGAACAGCACCGCCAGCGACTTCAGCCCGAGCAGAGCGCGCAGGGTGTTGGCCGTGGCCGCCTGCTGCAGGGCCTTGATCGCCGGCAGAAACTCGGGCGCAAGCGCCTTGAGCTGGGGCACATGATGCAGCCCGAGCACGCCGGCCAGCCCGTGATAGCGCACCACGGCGGCGAACTCCGCGGCGCTGCAAGCTGCCACAGCCGTTCGAACGTCCCCGCCAGCCCAGCGCGTGCGCAGGACCGCCGCGAGCAGCGTCATCGCGGACCGATAGGTCTCGGGCGTGATTCGGGCCGCCGACACGGGTGTCGATTCCGGGGGCGATCCAAGGCTTGGACTCATGGCGCTATGGTACCGATACCAGTCGAATCCACCTTGAGCAATGTCGCGGGCCGCGCTTCGTTGTACGCTAGCGCGCCCGCGGACAGTCCGCGACCTCTGCCCCCAGCCTCATCCAGAACGATGCAAGCACCCTTCAAGGCCTACGACATCCGCGGGCGGCTGCCCGACGAAATCAACGAAGAACTCGCCTATTCGGTCGGTCACGCCTTCGCCGCGGTGATGCGCCCGGCCGGCGAGGTCGCCATCGGCCGCGACGTACGCGAGACCAGCCCGGCGCTGGCCGCCGCCGTCGCGCGCGGCCTGAACGACGCCGGAATCGATACGGTCGACGTCGGCCTGTGCGGCACCGAGACGGTCTACTACGCCGCCGGCCAGCCCGGCCGTGGCGGCGGCATCATGGTCACGGCCAGCCACAACCCGATCGACTACAACGGCATGAAGCTGGTGCGCGAGGAGGCACGGCCGATCAGCGCGGACTCCGGTCTCGCCGAGATCGCCGCCGCGGTTGCCGCTGGAACCCGCGTTCGGGCGAACTCGCCCGGCAGGGACCGCACCGAGGACGTCACGGACGCCTACGTCGATCAGCTGCTGCGCTTCGTCGACCTGGCGAAGTTGACGCCCCTGCATCTCGTCGCCGATGCCGGCAATGGCGCGGCCGGCCCGACGTTCGATGCCCTCGCCGCGCGCCTGCCGTTTCGGGTCACACGCATCCGTCACGAGCCGGACCCGACATTTCCGAACGGCATCCCGAATCCGCTGCTGCCGGAAAATCAGCGCGCAACCAGCGAGGCCGTGGTCGCCGCGGGCGCAGACATCGGCATTGCCTGGGACGGCGATTTCGACCGCTGCTTCGTATTTGACGCCGAGGGCCGGTTCGTCGACGGCTACTATCTGGTCGGACTGCTGGCCAGCCAGCTACTGGCCGAGCATCCGGGCGCGCGCATCGTGCACGACCCTCGGCTGTACTGGTACACACGCGAGGCGGTCACGGCCGCCGGCGGCACGGCGATCCGCTCGAAGACCGGTCACGCCTTCATCAAGGAACGCATGCGCGCCGAGGACGCCGTGTACGGCGGCGAGATCTCCGGTCATCATTATTTCCGCGACTTCTTCTACTGCGACAGCGGCATGATTCCCTGGCTGCTGGTCACCGCACGCATGTGCACCTCGGGCGCGAGCCTCGCCGAACTCGTCGCCGAGGCCCAGGCGGCATATCCGTGCAGCGGCGAGATCAACCGCCGGGTTGCGGACCCCGACGCGATCATCGCCGCGATCGACGGCCGCTACTCGGGCGATGCGCTCGAGACCGACTACACCGACGGGCTCGACATCAGCTTCGCGGACTGGCGCTTCAGCCTGCGCAAATCCAACACAGAGCCGCTGCTGCGCCTGAACGTAGAGGCGCGCGGCGACCGCGCGCTGATGCAGCAGCGCACCGCCGAGCTGCTGGCGCTGATCGACGACGGTGCGTAGCCACGGCGGGAATCAACGCCGCGGCTGGCCGAATCACCGCCGCCCGCCGGCCTGTTGCCGGACGCCGCCGCCCGGGCGGCGCGGTCGGGACAGGCATTCTTGACGCGAATCCGCTTCGGGTAGAATGGCGCGCTTTGCGCCGGGCGCCCGGGCATTCACAGTTCCTTTACGGGGAGTTTCTGCATGTCAACCAAACATCCGGTCATTGCCGTCACGGGTTCGTCCGGCGCCGGCACGACGACCGTCAAGCGCGCGTTCGAGCACATCTTCATGCGCGAAGGCGTCAACCCGCTGATCATCGAGGGCGACAGCTTCCACCGCTTCGACCGCAAGGAGATGCGCGCGAAGGTCGCCGAGGCACAGGCCGCCGGCGGCAACCTGAGCCACTTCGGCCCGGAGGCCAACCTGTTTGATCGGATTGCACAAACCTTTCAGACCTACGGCGAAACCGGCGCCTGCGAACGTCGCTACTACCTGCACAGCGACGAAGAGGCCGCGCCGTTCGGCCAGAAGCCCGGCGAATTCACGCCTTGGGAGCAAGTGCCGGGCGGCACCGACCTGCTGTTCTACGAAGGCCTGCACGGCGGCGCGGTCGACGGCAAGACCGACGTATCCAAGCACGTTGATCTCCTGGTCGGCGTCGTGCCGATCGTGAACCTCGAGTGGATCCAGAAGATCCATCGCGACAAGGCCGAGCGTGGCTATTCCGCCGAGGCCACCGTGGACACGATCCTGCGCCGCATGCACGACTACGTGCACTACATCACGCCGCAGTTCTCGCGCACCGACATCAACTTCCAGCGCGTGCCGACGGTCGACACGTCCAACCCGTTCATCGCGCGCGACATCCCGACGCCGGACGAGAGCTTCGTGGTGATCCGCTTCAAGGATCCGGCCAAGTTCGACATCAACTTCCAGCACCTGCTGGCGATGTTGCAGGGCTCGTTCATGTCGCGGCGCAATTCCATCGTCGTGCCGGGCGGCAAGATGGGCTTTGCGATGGAAATCATTTTCGCGCCGATCATGCACCGGATGCTGACCCGCCGCTCGGCGGGCTGAGCCAACACCGGAGCAACACGGTGGCGCCAGCGCGCGCCGCGCACGTGACCGGCACCGAGGCACGCACGCTGGCCCGCGAGCTGGCGGCGCGCCTCGGGCACGGTGGCGGGCTCGGCTTCCTGTATGTGCACGAGTCGCTCGCCGGCGAAGTGCAGACCTTGGTCGACGACCTCCGGCAGGGCACGGGCGTGAAACACTGGGTTGGCAGCGTGGCCGCGGCGGTGCTGTCGGCCGGACGCGAGGTCTATGACGAGCCCTCGGTCGCCGCCCTGGTGCTGCCGTTCAAAGAAGCCGATTACCGCCTGATTCCCACGCTGACGCGGCCGGAAGACATCGGGACCTTCCGCGCCGGCGTCGACGAATGGCGGACCGACCGGGGCGGCCGCACCGCAATCGTCCATGGCGACTGGCGCAACGCGCGCATCCCGGAACTGGTCGCAAACCTGCCCACTGAACTCGACGGCGGCTTTCTGGCCGGCGGGCTGAGTTCGGGCGAAGCCAGCCCGCTGCAAATCGTCGATGCGCCGGTCGAGGGCGGACTTTCGGGCGTGCTGCTGGCCGACTCGGTCGGTGTTCAGATCGGGCGCACCCAGGGCTGCATGCCCGCCGGGCCGGCGCACGAGATCACCGCCGGCGAACGCAACCTCATCACCGAGCTGGACGACCGTCCGGCGCTCGAGGTGCTGCTCGCCGATCTGGGCGCCGAATCGGTGCGCGACCTCGCGCGGCTCAGCGGCGGGGTGTTTGTCGCGTTCCCGATCACGGGCTCCGATACCGGCGACTATCTGGTCAGAAACCTCCTCGGCGTGGACCCGGACCAGGGGGTGATTGCAATCGGCTCCACGGTACACATCGGGCAGCAGTTGTTCTTCGCGCGGCGCGACCGCGAGTCCGCGACGGCCGACCTGCGGCAGATGCTGGGATCGCTGCGCGCGCGCGCCGGAGACCGGATCGCTGGCGGGCTGTATTTCTCCTGCATGGGCCGCGGCCGCAACCAGTTCGGCGACGACAACGCCGAGATGCGCCTGATCGCGGAAGCCATAGGCGAGGTGCCGATCGCCGGTTTCTACTGCAACGGCGAGATCGCCCACGATCGGCTGTACGGCTACACCGGGGTGTTGGCCCTGTTTCCCGGCGACTAAGCTTCGTTGCACGCAGCCCACAGACGAGTCGACCTGACCAGTTTCGGCGCAATGTGACCATCAGCGGCCATCGTCATGCAGTGCGCGAGGGCTACAGGCGTTCCCGGAACGCAATTACCGCCTGACATTTCTCCAATTCTCAGAACTACTGCTAGACTTCCCGGGTAAGCTACTGGATTTATTGATCAAAACTACGGACGCACAGACTCGCGAATGTCCCAGGAGCCCGAAAAAAACCCGTTCAAGGTGCCACGGCGTCACACGCGCGTTGACGGCGACGCGCGCTTCACCGTGCGTGGAACCCAGGAGTGGGTCGGCAGCCTGCCGCTGGTCAATACCGGCGAGGTCGCCCGTCAGCTGTACATCCGCATCAACGAGCTGAACGCCACGGACGTTCCGTATCGTGAGCGCATCGAGATTCTCGAGACGCTCTACGAGCCGCTGAGCATGGTCCTGCGTTCGATCGAACGCCGTTACCTCGGTCAGCCGCTGCCGCTGCATGCAGGGCTGCGCAAACTCCCGGAACTGGTGCGCCGCCTGTGGGCGCGCATGGCGGTCGGTCACAAGATCGTGCTGCTGGACAAGCCGACCGGCTTCTTCGGTGGACGCTCACGCCTGCGCGCAGCGCAGACGGTGGGCGCGCACCGCGCGCTTTTTTTCTACGACCGCATGCTGCTGAACTACTACCAGCTCTACGAGGATCATCCGCGGCACATCTGGCAGGAGATTCACAACACCTACTCATTCGCGCGCCGCCAGGGCATGCACGAACGACATGTCGAAAATCTCGACAAGCAGGTCGCCAACGAATCCACGATCGAAGAGATTTACAAGCGCGTTCTTCTGCTCGCGCTCGCGGGCCCGAACTCGCTGCGTGCCGACGAGATTCGCATCGTCGCTGCCGCGCTGGAACGTCATGCGGGCAAGGCCCGCCTGCTGGAACTCAGCGACGCCGCCGGCGGTGCCGATGCATTCGTCGTGGAGATGGATCACGACTCACCGCCGACCTTCTCGGAAAACCGTATCGCCGCCGACCAGACCGGCTGGGTGCTGTATACGCAGGATCTGGCCGACGCGCTCGGCACCGAGATCCCCGAGATCGACGCCAACAGCCGGCGCGTCAGTTCATTGCGGCTGCGCGATCGCGCCGACCTCGCGGTTCCGCCGGAACTCGCCGAAAAACTCATGCTGCGCTGGGGCGTGGTCGCGCGACGCGGCGCTCAGCGGCATGCGAGTTATTCGACCGCACAATTGCTGGCCGGTCTGCAGCCGGTCTATCAGCTTCTGCGCCGACTGGGACCCGGGACCTCCACCTCGCAGCAGGTCATCGACACCACGCAGGAGTCCATCGATCTGGATTCGCCGTCCAAACGCATCGCGATCATCACCCCGGCCGGCGAATACATCGAACGCGAGGCGACCGGCTCCATCCAGAGCGATCTGACCGGACTTTCGATCGTGCGCGACCCCGACAGCGACGCGCAGCAGGAAACGATCGAAATCCGCTGGGATTCATCAAAGTGGGCCACCTCGCCGTCCGAAGCGCTGGACTTCACGCCGATTCATTGCTCGGTCGTCGACCACAGCACGACCGGCGTTCAGCTGGCCTGCCGGCAGCGTACCGGCAGCGGCGTACGTCTCGGCGACATGGTCGCCACGCGTTCGGAAGTCCACCAGCCGGTGCGCTGGCGCGTGGGTCAGGTTCGCTGGCTGAAGATCGACGCCGAAGGCCGACTGCGCTTCGGCGTGGAGCTGCTGCCGCTGCGACCGCGCACCGCACTGCTGCGGATGCGCCGCCACGGCCGGGGCGACTGGGAAAAGCACGCCGCGCTGGTCATGGGCAAGTCGACCGACCGCAAACAGACGCTCATGACCCCGGTCATGGTCATGGACCGCGACGACGAAATCCTTCTCGTCGAGACCGACGGCGAGCGCCCGATCGAACTCATCGACTCGGTGAGCAGTTCCGGCATGATCGGCACCTACCTGGTCGCCTACTCCGGCAAGGCCGTGGCGGCCAAGGCAAAGGAGCCGGAACCGCGACCGGCGGCAGCGCCCGAATCGCCGTCGAAGACCCACGGCACATTCCGCGACGACGCGGCCGACGACGAAACCGAACCGGTCGCCGACGACCTCGCGGACCTCTGGAAGCAGCTCTAACGCGAGCCAGGTACGTCTCGCCCGAAAATCGAACACACAAGGGTTTGATTTTCGTGCTAGGAACGCTCTGATCAACCCGTCCCGGATTGCCACCGCAACGAAACCGGCGGCTGGCGGGTTCGGTATCGTCCAGGCACGGGCGAACTGATTTCCTCGATCTGCCCGACAACTGCCCCGGTTTCGCCGACATGCCCGCCAAAGAACAATCGCCCTTCCCCGAGTCGGCCAGCGTCAGCGAACTTCTGATGACGCAGCTCGAACTCGAAAACACCTGCACACCGGTGGAGATCATGAAAATCCTCGAGGGGTTTCATGCGCTGCCACTGACCGTCAAGCCGCACATGGCAAAGCTCGCAATCGGCATGCGGCAGGGTTCCCTACGCGTCCGGCAGTTCACCCGCGAACCGGTCGCCGAGCACGTCACCCTGTATCGCGGCGATCACCCGGTCGGCACAGACGCGAACAAGGCGTTGCTGATCTGTTTCACCGGCAACGCCCATCGCGTGATGATGCCAATCTCGATGTTCCTGCAATTCGTTCCGGAATCGCGATTCGACCTACTGCTGTTGCGCGATCCGAAAAAACTCAACTATCTGGCCGGCATCCCGGGTTACGCGGACGCCCCGGAGTTGCTCCTTGACCGCCTGCAGCGCGACCTGAAGGGCTGGTCCCGTTACGAATGGAAGACCTGCTACGGAACCAGCGGCGGCGGCGCGGCAGCACTTTATGCAGGCTGTTACCTGAATGTGGAGCGCGCCGTCTCGGTCGGCGGGCAGCATGCTTCGCGATCGGAACGACTGAAAGAAAGTCTGGCGAAAAACCAGTTTCCGCCCGAACAGATCGGGTCGCTGGACAGGCTCATCGAGCAATCCGCCAGCACGTGCAGTACACAATTTCTCGCCGTGTTCGGCGCCGACTTTGAATCCGACCGCGCCGGGGCGCTGTCCCTTCAGGCGTGCTTCCCCGACTGTCGCCTGCATCCGATTGCGGGATTGAACAACCACGCGATCGTCCGCCACTTGCTGGAAACCAACGCGTTCCAGGCGTTTCTGGACGAGCACGTGCTCAGCGACCCCCGCCGCTGATACAGCTAGTGTCCTGTCCCACAATTATCTATCGTTTCTGCGTGGCTGAGCCGGGCTGAATCAAGGCGGCGATGCGCAGCCATCGCGAGCTATGGTCAGGATCGCCAACGCCGAGTCAGCCCTGCTCAGCCGCGCCCGCAGGGAGGGCCCCTACGGTTCGAGGGCGGTGTTGCGCCGCTTGCCAATGGAATGACCATTGCCTTCACGACGCGCCTTGCCCTCGAACCGTAGTAACCCTCAGAAATGACAGATC